>DAOQBX010000278.1:0-3325 GCA_035340155.1 Anaerolineales bacterium
CGGTCCGGGGTCCGCCAGCACCGGCCACAGCACCTGCAAACGGAATATCCATGGGCTTTTGCGGATATTTTCGATCAACAAATGCGTTTTGCAATTTTTGACGGTTTGCCCCATCTGATAAGCCAGCCCCACAAACTCTGATGTTGACACTTCATCGCTAGCCTGCGCGAACGGAGGCGCATCTGCAGCCTCACCCCAGAGTTGACCGAAGGCCCATACTTCACACCCAATTCTCCAGAACACGCATCCTTGCTGGAAGAAGGCATGCCCGGCACCAAACTTATCATCACTGGCTACGTTTACGATACGAATTGTCAGCCTGTTGCCAATGCCCTGCTGGATTTCTGGCAGGCTGACGCGAACGGAGTCTACGACAACAGCGGCTACACTCTGCGCGGTCATCAATTCACTGATGCGAACGGCCGCTACGAATTGACCACCGTTGTTCCCGGCATTTACCCCGGCCGCACTGAACATATTCACCTCAAAGTGCAGGCACCGAGCGGCAGGCTGATTACCAGCCAGTTGTTCTTCCCCGGCAGTACCCTGAACGACTCTGATGGGATCTATAACCCGGTCCTGCTGCTTATCATTCAGGAAACTGGCGATGGGCTATTGGGCCGGTATAATTTCGTAGTACCAGCGCAATAACGGCACGATCTCAACCGACGCACGGCTTTACCTTTGGCAGTGCGTCGGTTTTCCGTTTAAGCCTTCTTCAATGCCAAGATATAATCTGCTCACAGGAGACTCACCCATGGAATTCAAAGACACCGTTCTCAAACGCCGCATGGTGCGGAATTTTGCAGACAAGCCGATTGACCCGCAGATCATCGATCGCATTGTAGATTTGACCCGCCATGCGCCCAGCGCAGGGTTCACACAGGGACAGTCTTTCGTCATTGTCACCCGGCCCGACTTAAAAGCAGCCATCGCAAAGACTTGTCAGGAAGATGAATATGTCGCCTCGGGCTTCGACCCGTTCCTCACCAAGGCGCCGGTACTCCTCATTCCCTGCACCAGCGAGATGGCCTATCATCGCCGCTACCAGGAAAAAGATAAAGTAGATGATGAAGGGAACGAGATCGTCTGGCCTGTGCCCTACTGGTTCCTGGATATTGGTTGTGCGATTCAGATCGCCCTGCAGGCGGCCATCGATGAAGGGCTCGTCAGCGCCTTTGTAGGGTCCACAGACCTGCCCGCGCTTCGCTCCGCACTGAGCATACCAGCCGAAGTCACCCCGGTTGGGGTCATTGCCATGGGCTATCGGGCAGTGGACACTCCCTCGCCATCGCTCAAGCGCGGGCGCAAGTCCGATGCGGAGTATGTTCATCGCGAGATGTGGTAAGACGGTTATGAATCAAAATGCGGCCGAACATGGCCGCGTTTTGATTCATCCGATAAAAGCTAAAAGGCGGATTGAAAGAGCCACAAATTGACGTTTAACCTTCATATTAATTGAGATGTAAATCCGTTACCGGTTCATTGTGTGGGGTATATTCATCCCTGATATACTTGGCAAAATATGAAAACCAGATGGATAACGGTCACCCAAAAGTTCTATTTCAGGCCCAAAACAATAAATAATCCTATTGCCTCGTGTACAATGCATATTAAAGGGACTTTATGAGGATCGCTTTCATTTCGGACATTCATGGTAATTTCCTGGCGCTTGAGTCTGTCCTTGCCGATATAAAAAAACAAGGCGCAGACCAGATTATATGCCTGGGCGATACTGTGACGCTTGGCCCCCAACCCAGGGAAGTGCTCGATATGTTGCGCGACCTAAAATGCGTCAACATCAAAGGCAATCACGATGCGGCCATTCTTGAGCCTGCCAAGGCCGCTGAGTACGAGATCACAGAATACCTGGTACCAGACCTGCACTGGGGGCGTGAACGGTTAAGCAACGAAGACTTTAAATTTATCGACTCCTTCATCCCAACTCATGAGATCGAATTTCCGAATGGCATTCACTTGCTTGCCTTTCACGGTTCCCCATTCTCTACGACCGATCTGATCCTTGCCACGACCTCATCCGAAAAACTGGATGAATATTTTGCGGGCCAGCCTGCTACTGTCTTTATCGGCGGGCATTCCCACATCCAAATGCAGCGACGCTATGGAAAATTATTAATCCTGAATTCAGGTAGCGTTGGAAATGCATTCGTGCGGGCCTTTACACCCGGCAACCCACCCAGCCTGCTGCCCTGGGCCGAGTATGCCATCCTCGAACAAAAGAAGGATATTTTCAGCGTCGATCTGCGCCGGGTGTACTTTGATACGGATGCGTTGCTTGAGATCGTTAAGAAAAGCGGCTTGCCCGGCACTGATTGGTGGCTCAGGCAGTACAAAGACAAATAAAGGCAGTGTTTTCGAAAGAATGCGGCGAAGGCCGCATTTTGATTCAAATCCAAATTACTCTCATGGAGAATCGAATGACCATTACAGTCTTCAAGAATGCAACTCTGATCGATGGCACAGGAGCCAGACCCATTCAGCGGGGAGTGATCGCCATCGATGATGACCGTATCCTTTATGCGGGAAAGTTCGAGAATTGGGTCAAGCCTGAGGGCAAAACCATCCGCGAAATGGATATGACCGGCCGCACCATTCTACCGGGGCTGATCGATAGCCATGTTCACATAGCCGCCGAATGCCTGCCCGACAGCACGTTGAACGGCCCCTGGGGGTGGAGCACGCTGGTCATGCTGCGGCACGCCCAAAACACACTGGCCGCAGGCATCACCACGATTCGCGATGTAGGCGGAAGGCATCACCTGGAATTCTCGTTGCGAAAAGCGGTGGAAGCAGGCTGGTTTGCCGCGCCACGCATGTCATTGGCAGGGAAATTGCTCTCCATCACGACGACCGGCACAGAATGGTACGATGGCATGTACCGCGAAGCCGATGGCGTAGATGAAGTTCGCAAGGCGGCGCGGGAACAACTCAAGGCGGGAGCAGACCTTATCAAAGTGTTGGCGACCGGCGCGGTGCTGGCTCCCGGCGAAAAACCAGGCGCAGCAACCTTTGAAATGGAGGAGATTCGCGCGGCCGTGACAGAGGCTGCCAAGGTCGGAAAGATCGTCGCCGCCCACGCACATGGCATTGAGGGCATTCGCAATGCGGTGGAGGCAGGCGCAAAGACGATCGAACACGGGACATATCTTAACCAGGACCCGCGCATCATGGAACGAATGGCGAAGGAGGAAATTTTCCTGGTGCCTACGCTCAAAGCCGGGTTCGACATCATCGAAGGCGACCGGCCGGGCATCCCAGATTGGATCATGGAAAAGACCAAAGAGACACAGGAAGACGCCTTGTT
>DAOQBX010000279.1:0-3316 GCA_035340155.1 Anaerolineales bacterium
CAACCTTGCCACGCTGCCCTTTGTGGATGCGCAGGTTTTCAGCCTGCGCCTGATTCATGCCGAGATGCTCACGCAGTGCTTCGGTCAACTGTCGGCCTATGGTGAGTACCGGGTTCAACGAAGTCATCGGGTCCTGGAAGATCATGGCGATCTCTTTGCCGCGCACATCCTCCATCTCCTGTTCCGATTTCACCAGAATATCTTCGCCATGATAAAAAGCCGTTCCCGAATAGATCTCACCCGGCGGCTGGGGGATCAACTTCAGCAGCGACATCATGCTGACAGATTTTCCGCATCCGCTCTCGCCGACAACGGCTACTGTTTCCCCTTCCCGGATCTGGAACGAGATCCCATTCACCGCATGGATGATGCCCTCCGGCGTATGGAAACGCGTACGCAAGTCTTTGACCTCAAGTAACGTCTGATAGGTCACATTCCCTCCTATACCGTGCGGCTACGCGGGTCGAGCGCATCGCGCAGGCCGTCGCCTAAAAAGTTGATGCTCAACACGGTCAGCAGGATCAACATGCCGGGGAAAAACCACAGCCAGGGAGCCGAGTCGAGGTAATTGGCAGAACTGTCGAGCATGTTCCCCCAGGTGGCCGTCGGCGGTTGGACGCCCAACCCAAGGAAGCTAATATAAGCTTCCGAGAGGATGGCATTTGCCACACTCAATGTAGACGAGACAATGATGGGTGCAATGGTGTTTGGCAGAATATGTAAAAAGATGATCTGCGCATTGGAGGTGCCTGTGGCGCGCGCAGCGAGAACAAATTCGTTCTCTTTGAGCGAGAGAAACTCAGCACGGACAATGCGGGCAAGATACATCCAACTCGTTGCGCCGATAATCACCACAATGACAATGACGCTGCCACTGAAAACCCGTCCGCCGATCTCGATCTCGGGAATCTCATTGCCGAAGAATTTTGCCATCACCAGCAGCAAAAAGATGGTCGGGATGTTCAGCAGCGCTTCGGTGATGCGCATGAGCAGAGAATCGACCCAGCCGCCATAGTATCCCGCGAGTGCGCCAACAAGAATCCCCAGCAGGGTCTCGATCACCACTGAAATGATGCCAATGAACAACGAGATCTGTCCGCCGTAAATGGTGCGGGCAAGGATGTCCCTACCAATGGTGTCGGTGCCAAAGGGATGCTGCACAGAAGGCGGCAACAGCCGAAGCGAGGTATCGGTAAAATTCGCCTCCTGTTCAGAATAAAAGACCATGCCCCCAAAGGAGAAGACAAATAACAGGATCAAAATGACCACGCCTGCCAGAGCCATCTTGTGACGACGGAAGCGCAGCCAGCCCATCTGCCAGAGGGTGAGCGGCGGAGTGGAGAGATCATCGGTGAGGTGAGGAATGGAGGAAGTATGCGCGGTCATGGATTCCTCAATCGTAGCGGATGCGCGGGTCGAGCCACGCGTAGAAGACATCGGTCAATATCTGAAACAGGACCACGGCCACGGCCACCAGCATCAGGATGCCCATGACAACGGGCAAGTCCGAGCGGGAGACATGGTCAAAGAACAGGCGACCCATTCCAGGCCAGGCAAAGATGCGTTCAGTCACCACAGCGCCACCCAACAGGAAGGGCAAGTCCAGCCCGACCACGGTCACGATCGGCATGGCAGCATTTTTCAGGGCATGGATGTACACCACCTGCCGGCGCGGCAGTCCCTTGGACTTGGCAGTACGCACGTAATCCTGGCTCATCACTTCCAGCATTGTGCCACGGATATAGCGACTGTAAGCGGCAAAGTATGGGACAGAGAGCGTGAAAACTGGCAAGACCATATGCGCAAGGACCTGCGAGGCTGTCTTGCCCACTTGCGGGTCGAACATGCCGACAGTGGGAAGGTATGGCAGTCCCCAGCGTTTGAATAGGATCGCAAAGACATACATTGAAGCCAGTGAAACAAAAAAGATCGGCATCGAATAAGCGACAAATAAAAGCGTTGTCATGAAGTTATCCATGACGGAATACTGGCGCAAGGCCGAATAAATGCCGAGCAGCATGGCGAATAATAAAGTAACCACTTCGGCAGCGACCATAAGGATCAAGGTGTTCGGGATGCGCTCCCCCACCAATTCGGTAACCGGCTTCCTGGTGACCAATGATGTGCCAAAATCGCCGCGCAGGATACCCTTGCGAGCGCCTTGCTTGTCGGAAACGCCATCACCATCCACATCCACAGTGGTCCAATCGTTACCGGCCAGCCAATAGAAATATTGAACGATGATGGGCTTGTCGAGGCCCAATTGTCGTTTAAGGCGTTCACGGTCTTCAGGGCGGGTGATGGTGCGCCCTCCCATGGTCGCGATGGGGTCGCCAACATTCATCATCAGTAGAAAAAGGATCAAACTGATGAAAAACAATAGAGGGATGCCTTCCAATAAACGCTTGATGACATAACGAAGCATGAAGCACCTTGGATATAAAAGTTGTGGCAGGCCAGGCTAAGCCCGGCCTGCCACAAACTCAGTTGCTGAAAATTATTGGGTAATATCCCATTCGGTGATATTAAAGAACGGTGTGACGCCGGAGAACTTTACGCCAGTCAGTTTCGGGCTGACGGCCCACACATCCGGGTCCTGCCAGATTCCCAGCCAGTAAACCTTGTCATGGAAGATCTGGTTGATCTGGGAAATGGTCTTCTGGCGTTCAGCGGGGTCCAGTTGGGTGGATTGCAATTGCACCAAGGCATCCAATTCTTCATCGCAAAGGAAGAAACTGTTCGAGCCGCTGGGATAATCATCATTAGGCATTTCGCTGCACAGCCAATAATAAATATCCGGATCCGGGAAACCATAGGGAGAGTCCGACCATTCCTGCAAGTCGAGCTCGCCGGTATAAGTCGGGCCGCCATCAGCATAGGTGCCCCAGAAGATGTCCGAGTCGTAGTTCAGAATTTCCAGCTTGATACCGACTTCATTCAATTGCTGCTGGGCCACGGCCTGGAATTCCTGACGCACATCGCGGGTGGTCGTCCCGTGTTGGATGACGAACTCCACGCCATCTTTGTCGCGGGTGCCATCGCCGTTGGAGTCCACCCAACCGGCTTCGTCCAGCAACTTCTTCGCGGCTTCGGGGTCATATGGGTACGGTTCCACGGCCGGGTCATTGTAGAAGGGAAGCGAATCCCAGAAACTGCCAGGGGTCTGGACCAGACCGAGGTTGACATCCTGGTTGAACGAGTCAAAATCGATCGCCATCGCAATAGCCTTGCGGACGTTGACATCCAGCATGGCCGGGTGGGAGTATTCCTCGCTGACCTGGAATTTAACCTGCTTCCGGCGCGAAAGGGAGCGGAT
>DAOQBX010000280.1:0-3305 GCA_035340155.1 Anaerolineales bacterium
GATCTCCCAATCGAAATCGTGCAGCAGGCCGATCAGTCCCCAGGTCTCCACATCCTCGCCGAACTTTTCGGCATAGAAACGCATTGCCGCTTCGACGGACAGCATATGGCGCACGAGGCTTTCGCTTTTTACAAATTCGCGTACAAGGGTAAGGGCTTCTTCACGGTTCATGCGATTCTCCAAAATAAATGTCATTGCGCGGACGAGAGTCCGCGCGTGTGCCACAAAAAGATAGGCGATCTGAACTTGAAAGCGTGCTGCTTACTCGATCGGTTCCGGTTCACCCAACACCGGCAGCGGTTTGGCGTACAGCACATCCCATGCGGCCTGAAAAGTGGCAAAGGTCTCACGGAAGTTCCACCATAGGCGCGAGCGTTTTAGATAGTAGCGGTTGTCTGCAATGACGCCGGTTGATTCAACCCCGAACCAGTTGCAAAGGAACACCGACCTTGCCATGTGGAAATCCTGCGTAATGAGGATGGCCTCATCCACACCGAAGATGTGTTTTGCGCGGTAGCAGGTGTCGTACGTGCGGCGGCCGGCATAATCCAGCACAACATCTTCATCCGGCACACCGTGCTCCAGGGCGTATTGGCGCCCGGCTTCCGGCTCATTGTATTCGATGAACCGGTTGTCGCCGCTGACCAGGATCTTTTGGATCTTCCCGGTGTGATACAAGTCCACGGCGGTCTGCATCCGGTCACTCAACACCGGCCCTGCGGAACCATCCCGCAGCAAGCCTGCGCCGAATACGATGCCCACTCTTGTCGCATGCGCATCCGCTGCGCTAAAAGTACGCGGACCTGCAAATAATTGCATCACGAATTTTGGGAGAAATAGACCGATGCCAAGGAGAAACCCGATGCCGAAGCAGAGTCTAGCAAGGCGGAACATCCCGCTATTCTATCAAACTCGCGAGGTCAAGACCTGAGGCCAGCACCAACTGGACGAACTCATCGTATGCGCTGTCTTCCACCGGCTGCATTTCGTCGATGCCGTACACGGTCTGCAGGGTGTTCCTGCCTTCAGGCGTGAGCATGTAATCGATCAATGCGCGCTGCACCACACGTCTCATCTCGAACGGCAGGCGGGTGGACATGGAAATATTCTGATACGGAATGATGGGCGGAATGCGCCAGACCACCCGCACCTTGTCCATCACATCGGGATAATCCGCTTCAAGGATGGGCGAAGTACGCGCGTCGCTGTAAGTAGCCCCGAAGTCGCAGATGTCATCGGCATAGACGGCGCGTACCACATTGGGCTGCCCTTCGAGGAAGGCTCCGCTTCTGGGCTCCACCGAAGCCTGCTTCAACAACCCCAGCGGGATCACATACCCTGAAGGCGATACTTCGTCGCTCCAGCAGGGTTTTTTCTCTTGGAACTGTTGCAATGCGATATCCACATTGCCGGTATTTTCGCCGCGGGCTTCGTCGTAATACGGGGTGAAATCCTTCTCCCGGTTGACGATGATCTGCGCGCCGTAGAAGGCCTCTCCTTCGCGGGTCTGTGCGAACAATGCAGCCACCGAATCGTCCTGCCGTGCGAGCGCATATGCATACGGTGAAAGCGATGCAATATGAGCGTTGCCCTTTGACAGGGCTGTGACCAGTTCTACTTCTGTGTTCGGGTTAATGGTCACCACGCGATACCCTGTCCGCGCTTCGATGTAGGCGGCCATGGCATCTCCGGCAGCGATGACCGTGGCGTCGGGGTGGGCGGAAGGGACCAGGGCGAGGATCAAAGGATTGTTCTCGGTACCCGGCTCGGGCGTGGCTTGAAGCGCAAGCGTGGCGGTTGCCGTCGCTGCCAGTGTGGGAGAAGGTGTGGGAGTCCCGCTGATCCCCAGCGTCACCTTTAGCGGGAACGAACATCCCAGCATGACCATCAGGGCGAGGATGAGCAGGACTTTTTTCACCTTACGGGAAGAGGTGTGTGCATTCATAATGACCTTGCTATAATAAAACCAGTGTAATGGAAATTCGTATAACAAATATAGTTGCAATTATCATGTTGTAAATACTATAACAGATGAAAGGAAGAAAATGAAAAATACTTTTAGCACGGTGATGTCCATCCTGATATTGGTTGTGCTGGCGGCCGGGGTCTATTTTATCGTGCAAACGGTGCGTGAGGCTGCGGCATCGGCATCGGCCCCGATCGAGAAGGCCAGCCAGGCCAACCAGGCCCTGCAGACCCAGGTGGCGCAGATGATGAACCCCACGCCTACGATCATCCCGGACCCGGTCACGTACATCAACGAGGTGCGGGCGTTGGCGCGGTTGGAGACGATCCAGTATAGCATTTCACAGGTGGTGTCGTCTGAGACGAACCAGGATAGCCCGGTTTTCGCCTTTGCCTTCGGCAGTAAAATCCTTGTACAAATCCATGGTGCCGTGATCGCAGGGATCGACATGGAAAAAGTACAGCCGGGCGATATGCGTTTTCAAGACAGCGTTTTGTATGTGCGCCTGCCGCCTGCCGAAATTTTAGCGGTAACCCTGGATGAAGACAATACCGAAGTTTACACGGTGCAGGAGGGCATCTTTGTGGATATTGACCCGAACCTTGTGCTCGATGTCTTGAGCGTGGGCAAGGACAAGATCGTGAGCGTGGCTGTGGAGGATGGCATCCTGACGCAGGCGCAGAAAAATGCTGAAGCGTATCTATTGAGGTTCTTTAATGCGCTCGGTTATAAATCGGTGATTTTCGAATAAAACATTGTCCCCGGGCGAACCCGGGGACTTTTTTTTCTAAGGCGTGCAACTGACGGGGAAATTGACCTGCTCCACGTGATCGCTGGGGGTAAGGATATGTAGCTTAACCCAGTATTCGTTCGGAGCGTTGATCTGGTAATACTCGTTAATGACCTGCGTCCCCGCTTCCTCGAAGATCAGTGTACCCATGTCTGAAATGGCGCCGGTGCTGGCTTCCCATTTCCATGTGAAAAGGGCGGGACCATCAATGGTGACCTGTGCTTCAAAGAAGACGGTTTGAGGGAACTGGTCGCAGTTGACCACAATGCGGCTTGGTTCCACGCGCAGGACAACATCCGTGACATTGGCGGCCGGGGCAGGGATGATGGATAGCGGCGCGGTGTCACCGGTTTCATCGGTTACATCAGCCGAGACCCAGCAAAACCCGGCCGGGTTACCCGGGTCTTTGATATACCACCAGGTGGAGGACTCGTTTCGTCCCACTGCGCGCAGGGATTTTCCCTGCTGGATCTCGTTCACAGTTCCATAGATGGTTCCCGGGCCGAGGCGGCAGTTGACCAATTCGGCGGTCACTTGCACGATGACCTC
>DAOQBX010000281.1:0-3284 GCA_035340155.1 Anaerolineales bacterium
TGTAGGCGCGCTTGAGCAGCAAGAAGAGCCGATTGTCTTCTTCCGTGGCGCGCGTGTCTTCGCCGAACAACTGGAGGATTTTTCCCATAAGCTGACCACTGCGCTGGATCTGAACACGATCGCCTCTGTGATGCGGGATCAGATCGCTTCCACCCTGACCCCAAGCCGGGTTCACATCTACACTTTTGATACTCTCAACGATTTCTTTGCGGCCCTCCCCGGCGATGACCGCCGCCCCACCAGCGATATTCGCTTCACCTCCACCAGCCCACTGGCCCAATATTTTGAAAAAGAAAAACTTCCCCTGTATTTGGATAGCACCATGTCCATTCCTGATCCGCTATTACCGGAACAGTCACGCCTGGCTTTATTGGGCGCGCGATTGTTCATTGCGCTTCCAGGGAAGGGACATCCAAATGGGTGGGTGGCTCTCGGGTCCCGCCTGACCGGGCAGGCCTATGCCCCACGTGACTTGCGCTTCCTGGAAAATATCTGCGACCAGGCCTCCGTGGCCATCGAAAGGGTCCAGACCGTTTCCCATCTTGAACGGCGCATCCAGGAAATGAACGCATTGACCCGCGTGTCGAAGGGTGTGAACGTCACCATCACATTCGATGATGTGCTGGAATTGATCTATGCTCAGACGGCGCAGATCATCCCCACCTCCCATTTTCACATCACCTTGTATAACAAGGACAGCAATTATTACTACTATGGTTTCTGCCTTGAGAGTAATGAACGCATCTCCGAGCGCGAGAATCAACCGTTCATGGCGAACATTGGCCTTGGCCCGGAAGTGATCCGCCGAAGCCGCCCGATCATGACGCAGGATTACACGCGCGAGTGTCAGGCGCGCAGTAATACACCTGCCCTCGAAAATGTCTTTGCCTGGATGGGTGTGCCGCTCAACGCGGGCGCTACGACCATTGGTTCGCTCAGCGTCGGCAGTCGTGACGGTTCGGTTGCCTATTCGCGAGGTCAGTTGGAACTCTTGCAGGCCATTGCCGACCAGACCGCCGGTGCCATCGTAAAAGCCCGCCTGTTGGAAGAGACCGAAAAGCGCGCGTACCAGTTGACCACCCTGAATGAGATCACACGCCAGTTGACCTCCACACTCGAGTTGACCCCGCTTTTGCAGAACATCCTTGAGAATGCGGTTGGAATCTTGAACTGCGAAGCAGGCAGCCTGTTCCTTGTGGATGAACAGACGGATGAACTTGTATTCCAGGTGACAGTAGGCCCCGTGGCGACGAACCTTATCGGTAAACGCCTCGCTCCCGGAACGGGCATTGTCGGCCGTGCTGTGCAGACGCGTAGCGCGGTGATCGAGAACGAAGATCAAAACTCCGCCTCCCGTTTCAAAGGCATCGACCAACAGACTGGTTTCGTAAGCCGTTCGTTAATGGCCGTGCCCTTGCAAGCCAAGGACCGTGTTATCGGTGTTATTGAGGTCATCAACCGACGTGACGGTCTGCCCTTTGTTCAGAATGATCAGACTCTCCTGAACGCCTTTGCGGGTCAGGCGGCGGTGGCTATCGAAAACGCCCGCTTGTATACCCTGACAGACCAAAAATTGACCGAGCGCGTGGAAGAACTATCGGTCATGCAGCGCATCGACCGTGAACTGAACGCCAGCCTTGAAATGGATCGTGCCATGCGCATCACTCTGGACTGGGCGTTACGCCAGTCTGCGGCTGAGGCTGGTTTGATCGGCATCCTGGCCGAGGACAAATTGCGTATCAAGGCGCATCAGGGTTTGGATGCGCAAATAAAAGATCTGCCAGACCAGGCAATGAAGATCGAACTCCCGGCCATGATCAAGGCGATCGAAACAGGCGCTCCGCAACAGGAAGTGGTGGAAGCTCAGCGCAGCAAGATGCTTGTCGCATCCCAGGTGCAGATGGTGATCCCCATCCGCCGTGAAGCGGTTGTGATCGGGTTGTTGTATCTGGAGAGTGTGAACGATACCCAGGTGGATATTGACTTCCTCACTCGTCTTACCGATCATGCGGCCATCGCCATTTCGAACGCGCAGCTGTACGATGAGGTCCAGCGCGCCAACCTTGCCAAGAGCGATTTCGTCTCTTTCGTTGCGCATGAGTTGAAGAACCCGATGACCTCCATCAAAGGCTACACTGAATTACTGGCCGGAGGCGCGGTGGGCGTGGTTAACGAAATGCAGTCGAACTTCCTGCAAACCATTAAATCCAATGTAGAGCGCATGTCCACTTTGGTTTCGGATCTCAACGATAACTCCAAGATCGAAGCGGGCCGTCTGCGTCTCGAATACAAAGCTATCAGTGTATCCGACATTATTGACGAGGTTGTCAGAACGTTCACCCGTCAGATCGAGGAAAAGAAACAAACGTTACGTTTGAATATTCCCGGTGATCTCCCACCCATGTGGGCGGATCGTGTCCGTGTGGGTCAAGTGCTTACTAATCTGGTAAGCAATGCGTTCAAATACACTCCTGAGGGTGGCGTGATCGAAGTGAACGTTGAGGAATCGCCCAATCACTGGGATCCGGATGGCGCGCCGCGCGTCATTCATATTTGGGTCCAGGATAGCGGCATCGGCATGACGCCTGAAGACCAGCAGAAAATCTTCCAGAAATTCTTCCGTTCAGAGGATCCCAAGGCGCGTGAAGTGCCTGGTACCGGTCTGGGATTGAACATTACCAAGAGTTTGGTGGAAATGCAGGGCGGCCGGATCTGGTTCGAGAGCGAATACCGTAAGGGAACGGCTTTCCACTTTACGGTGCCGGTGGCGGAAGGATAGCGTGCTCCGATGACACTCCATGCATCCGTTGGAATGGCTCAGGCGTTGGATGGGCGTGAGGCGGGGCTTCAGGCTGCGCATCAGGCATTGAACCGCCTGGGCGCATCCACACCAGGGCTTGCGGTGGTGATCTCATCCCATCAATACCAGCCTCGTGAAGTTTTGAATGGGGTTTCCAGCCTCTTGTCTGATACGCCGTTGATCGGCTACAGCTCCCCGGCGGGCCTCACCCGCAATGGACAGCATCCACATTCGGTGGTGGTGGCACTGCTTAGCGGCGACTTTCAAGCCGATACCATCTGGCTGCCGGGATATGCCCAATCAGGCCGCGAAACCGCCTCAAAGATCGAACAGTATGCCTCTGCAAGGGTGGAGCGCCAGTCCATTCTTTTCTTTGCCGATGGTTTCAACGGCGACGCCGAGCAACTCTGCAACGGGATCGCTCCAGACCTAAACATTACCGGCGGCCTCTCCAGCGGGGATTTGCATACAGGCAATACCTATC
>DAOQBX010000282.1:0-3284 GCA_035340155.1 Anaerolineales bacterium
CTTTTTGCGGGCCGCGCGGATCAGGTCCGCCG
The DNA here is from genome assembly GCA_035340155.1 of Anaerolineales bacterium. Taxonomy (GTDB): domain Bacteria; phylum Chloroflexota; class Anaerolineae; order Anaerolineales; family Villigracilaceae; genus Villigracilis. Next base: position 33 of record DAOQBX010000282.1, read on the forward strand.
GGCGGGTGAGAGAGTCTTTGGAAGCAACGGTGTGGCAATGGAATTCAAGGGTAAGCATGAGATAATTCTACCAAGCATGGCCGGGATCACCATCCTGGGAACGCGTTTCCAACCCGATCCTTCATGCCAATTCGATTGTCGAAAACCACTTTTTTGATTTAGAATCGAACCTATATGATGCGAAAAGCCCTCTCCGGAATTGGCTCCATTTTCAGGTCACCGTTCGGCGTGGTGATCATCATTGCAGCGGTCTGGCATGGAGTGGTCTGGGCGTTCGGCATCCCTTTCAATTACTTTGTCAGCGCGGGCATCTTTGTATTGGATACAATGGTGGCCATAACCCTGCTCGACCGGCTGACCTACTTCTTTTCCCAATTTGTCCTTCCCATTCAAAATCCCAAATACCGGCAGGAGATCTATTCACGTGTGCAGATCTTTGAATCCGGCGAGCGCGGGCCGACCCTGTTCGTGAAGAACGGGCGGGTGATCGAACATGAAGGCGAAGCGGATAAACGCGGCCCGGGGGTGATCGTGCTGGATACCGCCAGCGCCATCGTCACGCGCACCGACTCGGAGATCAAGGGCGCCTTCGGGCCGGGCATCAAATTCACCGAAAAGAATGAATACATCGCCAACAAACTCGGCGTGGACCTGCGCGCGCAGTGGCAGTTCGTCGGACCGCTGACCACAGACCAGCCCTTTCTCAACCCTGTTCCGATCTCGAACCCCAAACAATTCAACGATCTGGAAAAGCGTCGTCTTGAAACTGCCGGGCAAACACGTGACGGTTTTGAGGTCTCGCCAACCATCAGCATCAAGTTCAGTATCCGGCGTCCGGGAAGGAATATGCCCACAGAAAGCGGGGTCAGATCGGAGTACGGGTACGATGCGACCGCCGTGCGGAACGCCGTCACCCGCGAAGTGATCGAACTTGGCCGGGTGGACAATAAGAAAGACCGCATGGAGTGGAATAAACTTCCCGGCCATCTGGCGGTGAACATCTGGCGCGAGTACATTCGCAAGTTCAAACTTGAAGACCTGTTCTCATCCAAAGGCGAGAATGGACTGCAGGTCATCGAAGAGATGATGAACAAACGCATGAAGAGCCAGACCATATCCGGCCTGGACGATACCGGCAAAAAGACAGGCGAGGCGCTCGACAGCCTGGAGTTCCTGCAATTGAAGTTGCGGGGTATCGAAGTAATGGAAGTACGCATCCATAATGTGCTATTCGACCCGACCATGGAAGAACAGATCCTGAAGCAATGGAGCGGCGAATGGATGAAGATCGCCAAAAAAGAAGAGGGCCTGCTGGCTGAAGAGGAGAAATTGGTCGAGACGATGGCGCGCAAGAAAGCCGCGCGGCTCTTTGCCAATATCGCCGCCAAAAATTTCACAGACCCGGAGAGTGACCCGCAGGATATTTACACCACCCTGCAAAACCTGATCGAGCCTTTCAACGCCCTGCTCATTGAGAACCAGATCAGCAACGAAACGGAGTCTGAGATCAGGAAGGTTGACGAGATCTGGAAGTGGCTGACAGTTAACAAGGTCGATTCGGCCAAGAAATCGGAGCAGGACCGCTGATGAAACGGCCATCCATCAACCGCGATAATATCGCCACCCTGCTTTTCAGCCTGACCGATGAAGGTGTGCGCGTGCGCAACACGGCTCGCACGCTGGCAGGGCTGGCCGTCTGGCTGATCCTCAGTTTCATCACCATGTTGTTGACCATGTACAACACCGGGGATACGCAGCAGCGCATCATCGTTGTGGCGATGAGCATGCTTAAATACCTTCCGATCATGATGGTTGCCTACGCATTGGCTAAAACCAAGGCAGCCTACTACCTCGCCGACGTTTTTGAACTGGAAGACCCGCTGGTTGCCGAACAATTCATTGAAGAGGTCGCGTTCGGGGAAGGCAGCGAAATGGTCACGATCAACGAAGGCCGCATTTCGGAGAAGGACGAGCGTTCGCCCATCATTCTGATCGGCGGACCCGGCCGCATCAAAGTCAACCTCGGCAGCGCCGCCCTACTCGAAAAGGTCAACGGCGAGCCGGAGGTCATTTACGCCAGCAGCAAGCCGTGGAAGATCGGCCGCTTCGAGCGCATCCGCGAGATCGGCAAGAACGACGAGGTTGGCAAGCGCGAATACGCCGCCATCAACCTGCGCGACCAGTTCGTCAGCGGGCTGTCGGTCAAATCGCGCACCAAGGACGGCATCCCAATCGAAGCGCGCGACATCAAGATCATTTTCAGCATCCTGCGTAAAAATCAGGCGAACACCGATGCGCCCGATGGCGATCCGTATTCCTTTGAGATGGATGCTGTCAAGAACCTGGTCTATAAACAGACCATCATCACCCCGCCGCCTTCCACGCCATCCGGTGTGACCTTCCCCTGGGATACCACTGTCATCCCGCTCGTGATCTATCAACTGGAAAAGATCATCACTTCCAATCCCTTAAGCGAGATCCTTGCCACGGTCAGCCAGAAAGAGATCGATTATGTGGTCAGGAACGAACAGACCATGACCCAAAAACTGGTGGAGATGACCGGCGCGCAGATGAACGCGACCCTGAACAACAACCTGCCGCCCAACTTCATGTCCCGCACTCTCATTACGAGTCAGTTCTTCAGCCAGGAATTCCAGGAGACCGCCGCCAAAATGGGTGTAGCCGTTCACTGGATCGATATCGGCACCTGGTACCTGCCCCCCGGCCCCGTTCTCGATAATTTAAAGAACGCCTCAAGCCTCGCGCGCGATAACATCAAACGGCGCGGCGCTTTGAACAAGAAAGCCAAAAAACTTGAAATGGACGGCGTGATCGAACTCCTGCACAGCGTAGTGTTCAGCGCCTATGATAGAAACAGTTCTTCGCGCCGCTCCGAAAGCCGGGACGTGGATATGAGCAAATTCACAAAATTTCTGGAAGCCAATCCCGATGTCCCCGTCACACCGGAATTGTTCCGGCAATTCTCCCATCAATCGTCGCCGTCCAAGCGGGTTGATTCGCTCACCATCGCTGTCGGCGTGTTGAAGGCCATCCGCCAGGAATTGATCGCCGCCCGGGCCCTCATCGCCAAGGAGGAACCCACTCCTGAGGTCCGCGCCGAACTGGCCGCCATCGACAAAGCCCTGCTTGACATTAACTATCACGTCCCACACTACATCACCAAAGGTCATTGATGAGACATCCCAACTTTCAACTCTCCCCCGAGATCACACGCGCGCTCGACATGGGCAC
>DAOQBX010000283.1:0-3281 GCA_035340155.1 Anaerolineales bacterium
CCCGGCACTTCCAACAACGGGCTCAATGGTTGATCGTCGTCTTGGAAGCGCCACATCTTGAAGGGATTCTGTCCCGCTGGGACCACACCACGCACACAATCGGCTTCCGCATGTTTCAACAGGATGCGGATGGCGTCATCCACGATGCTCTGCGGGCGGATAGGGGATGTGGGCCGCAGTTGCACGATAATCTCAGGATGATAATTTTCGTTCTCATGCAGCCAGTGCAGCGCATGCTCGAACAGGGGCAGGTCGGTGCTTTTATCCTGCGCCAACTCGGCAGGGCGAAGAAAAGGGGTCTCAGCCCCCCACTCACGCGCAACAGCAGCGATCTCCTCATCATCGGTCGAGACAATGATGCGTGTCACCAATTCAGATCGTTTCGCCGCGGCAATGCTCCATGCCAGCAGTGGATACCCGGCAAAGTTGCGGATATTCTTCCGCGGAATTCCCTTCGAGCCGCCGCGAGCGGGGATGATGGCCAAAACGTTTGTCATGGGTATCAGTTAGTGAATGGTGCCGGTAATGAGCAGCCTACCACGCCGTCCAACCGCCGTCCACGACCACGTTGTTGCCGGTCATATAGGAGGAGGCCTCAGAAGCCAGGAAAAGCAGCGCGCCGTTCATTTCATCCTTTTTCGCCATGCGTCCGAGGATGGTCTTGGCGGAATAATTCTTGACAAAATACTCCTCATGATTGTTGTATACGCCGCCGGGCGTAAGCGCATTGACTCGGATCTCCGTCTCGGCGTAATAGGCAGCCAGGTATTTGGTAAAGCCCATCACACCGGCTTTGGTGGTGGTGTAATAGGCCGGTTTGTACGCCACGCGTTTGCCATCTTTGATATAGATACGCTGATCCGGGCCATTCAGTCCATAGGTCGAGCAGATGTTAATGATGCTGCCCTTTTTACCCTGCGAGATCATTTGCTTTACACAAGCCTGCGTGGTCAGAAACATACCGGTCAGGTTGACGTTGAGAGCGGCCTGCCAATCGGCAAGCGGGTAATCTTCGAAGGCGCCAGGGGCGATCCCTTTTTCGGCGGCGGTGGGATCAAATTTAGGATCGAGCGCGGCAGAGTTGACGAGAATGTCGAGACGGCCATACTGCTTGACGGTTTCAGCGACCAGGTCACGGGTCGATTCGATGCGGGTCACATCAAGGGGAAAGGCCGATACTGAATATCCCGACTCTGTCAGTCTGACCGCGGTGCGGTTGGCGAATTCCATGTTCAGGTCTGCGGCAACGACGGCCGCCCCGGCTTCGGCCAGGGTCTTGCAAAATTCAAAGCCCAATTGCCCGCCGCCGCCGGTGACGACTGCCACACGGTCCTTCAAATTGAATTTATCGAAAATGGTCATAGGGTCCTCTATGGAAATGCGGTATAGATTTTATCGCCTTGCTTGTCGAACGCGAGATACAAATTCCCGGCGATGTTTTGATAGACCGATTGTACTTCTTCATCCTGCGAATTGAAATCGAACAGGGCCAGTGCGGCCTCCCCGGATTGGACATCCGCTTGCAAAGCAGCCACACCCTCTTCATAACCGCTTCTGGGCCGACCCGTAACCGGGTCCACCAGATCGGGCAGAACATACCCGGGGCGTTCGGTGTAAAGATAGACCGGCCCAACCTGGTTGGAATAAATGCGCGTCCCTTCAGGCAATTGACCCAGGAAATCCATTGCCTCCGAGTCGAACCATTGGAAAGAGGCATATCCCTGCCCGCCCTTGCGGAGCTGGCTGAGGGTGTCCATCGTGTTAAAGATGGAAAGAGCGAGAACGATCAGAGATAAGAGAATGGAGATGATTCTTTGTTTTTTCCAGAGCCATGCAAGAAAATAGACGAGCATAATAAGCAGGCTGACGTACATCGGCGCGACAATGCGGAGTTGGAATTTGGTGCTGGCATCGAAAAGGGTCATCGAAGATAGGATGGAGGCCAGATAGCCAAAAATATATAACGTGCCGATAAAAGACAGGACTTCAGGGGTCGCAGTTGCAGGCTTGAAAAATTTCTTCAATCCCTTGCCCACAACCCAAATTAAGAGAACAATGACAAGGGATGCCAGAATGACAGAAAAAAGATTTGGGACCTTGATCAGTACATGCCGCCACGCATCCACCGGCAGAAGAAAAGTGGCGAAGTTGGAAATGCCCAGTTGGATATTTTCCGACAGGATGGGGTGATAAACCAACGTACGGTTGGTGGCATTATCCGTCAGCAGGCGGTTGCGAACGCCCCACGCGAGCACAAAGGGAATGAAGCCCGCCAAAAAGGTCCCTGCGCCGATCACCCGTTTGCGCCAGGTATCGTGCAGGATGAAAAGACAAACAAGAAAGGTCGCAAACAGGGCCAGTCCGGCGTAGCGCGTTAGATAGGCAAAGGCGGTCAGCACGGAAGTGAGCAGAAGAAATCTCACGGACGCCTTCTCTTCGCGTGCAAAATATTCAGAGAAAGATAGAAACGCCGCAAGGGTAAAGAAGATATACAGCGGCTCGCTCATTGCCGTGGTGTGAACACGGAACAGCGCTCCATTCAACAGGAACAAGACCGCCAGCGATCCACCCGCGACCTTTGACCGGGTCATACGCCAACCGATCAGGCCAAGCATGAAAATATTCGCCCCAAAGAGGAGTGAATTGAGTAGGCGTGTCCCACGCAACGGGTCTAGTCCACCAAGACCAACAAGAGCCAGCACAGTGGAAAAGCCGGGCGGGAAATGCGTCACCGGCTGGTTGGATGCCAGCCAGGCTTCACGGTAACCCTGCCCCGCCAAGATACTCCTTGCACCGGCAATATAGGCAATGGAATCATCCGAGAGCCCCATGCCTTGCGGAGTCGCATAGAGGATGAGAAAGGTCCCAGTAACAGCCAGCAGGACAAGGATTAAGAATGAAGCGAGATGGGGTTTGGTCATACAAAGGAGGTGACAGTCCCCTTATAAGGTGACTGTCACCTGCGGTTATTTACTTCACAGGGAGCAAAAATCCCTGATCTTCCAAGTATTTGATAATGACGCGGGCATTATCTTCCGGCGTGGATTCATAACCCTTGAGCGTGATCTCCGGCTTGATAGGCGGTTCGTACGGATCATCGACGCCGGTAAAGCCCATCGGCTTGCCATCGATCATGGCCTGGCGGGCCTTGGCATACAAGCCCTTCACATCGCGCTGTTCGCAGACTTCAACAGGGGTATCCATGAAGACCTCGATGAAGTTCTCGCCCACCATCTTGCGGGCTTCTTCACGGGTGGCGCGGTACGGGCTGATGGCAGCGC
>DAOQBX010000284.1:0-3271 GCA_035340155.1 Anaerolineales bacterium
ACTACCTCGGCGACCCCGAAGAAGCCGCCAAAAAGGCCGCTGCTGTTGCCAACCAGGGCAAGGCAAAATAACCGTAATTCAAAAACCGAAGAGTCGAGGTCAACATGCCCCTTACATCCCGAGAACGTGTCCTGGCGACCATCAATCACGAAGTCCCCGACCGCGTGCCGATCGTCATTGGCGCCAGCAATGCCACCGGCATTAACATGGTGGCCTACCGCCGATTAAAAAAACTTCTGGGGGTTGAATCTCCAGACCGGTATATTTACGATTTCCCCGAACTTGGCGCTTCACTGGTGGACGAAGAAGTGCTCGAGCGCCTTCATGCCGATGTTCGCGGGGTGTGGGATCGCGAGCCTCAGCACATCATTGAGAAGAATGCCAACCGCGAGCCGAATTCCATGTATTACAACTCGTGGGGCTCCGGGGTGGTCAAGGCTGCTGAAGATTCATGGTTCCCGCATTTTCATCCGCTGGCCGAGACCCACTCCATCGAAGACCTTGAGAAATATCCCTGGCCCGATATGAACGATCCCACCCGCGTGGCGCACGTCCGCGAACGGGCGCGGAAACTTCACGCTGACAATCAATACGCCATCATGGGTACGCCGTGGCTGGCGTTTCCGGTCGAGCGCGCTTATGAAATGCAGCGCATGGACCACTTCTATTACAACATGGGCAGGTATCCCGACTTCACAGTGGCCCTGTTGAAAAAGACCGCTGAACTCTGCAAGACCCTGATGGGACATTTCCTAGACGAATGCGGCGATGTGATCGACATCATCAAGATCGGCGATGACCTCGGCATGAAGACCAGCCTCATGCTCTCGCCCAAGATGTACCGCAAACTGGTCAAACCCATTCACGACGATTATCTATCCTTCATCAAGTCGCGCACGAAGGCCAAGATCTTCTTCCACACCGACGGTGATGTCTGGGACCTGCTCCCGGATTTCATCGAAATGGGCGTGGATATTCTAAACCCTATTCAATCCTCCGCCGGGAAGATGTCCCAACTTGAAGAACTTAAAAAGCAATACGGCAAACAACTGGTCTTCTGCGGTGCCATCGACACGTCGAACACCCTGCCCTTTGGCACGCCGGAAGATGTCCGCGCCGAAGTAAAGCGCAACATCGGCATCCTGGGTGAAGAAGGCGGGTACATGGTCGCTGCCGTCCACACCGTGATGGCAGACGTCTCCGCGGAAAACATCCTTGCGATGGTGGATGCGGTCGAGGAGTTTGGCTGGTATAAGCGATAAAATTGGGATATGACCCTATCCCAGGATTTTATTCAAGAACTCAAGCCGCGCTTCAAAGGAGACCTTCGGCTTGATCGCGCTTCCAAAATTTTATACTCCACCGATGCCTCGGCCTACCAGATCGAACCCCTGGGTGTTGCCATCCCCGAGTCTCAAGACGATCTGCAAGCCGCGGTGGAACTGGCTGTAAGATACAAGATCCCGATTCTCCCCAGAGGGTCGGGGTCTTCGCTTGCCGGGCAGGCCATCGGCGAGGCCCTAATCCTCGATTGTTCGCGCCACCTGGATGCCATCCTTGAGATCGACCCGGCACAACATTATGCGGTGGTCGAGCCTGGGGTTGTGCTGTCTAACCTGAATCGTGCCGCCGCCAAACACGGGCTGATGTTCGGCCCCGACCCGGCCTCGGCCGAACGTGCCACCCTGGGCGGAGTGATCGGCAATAACGCCACCGGCGCGCATTCCATTTTGTACGGCATGAGCGCGGACCATTTGCTGGAAGCGGATGTGATCCTGGGTGATGGGACTCTAGCAAGGTTGGGCGCTGCGACGTTCGATGTTCCCACAGCGGATGCCCGATTATCGAATATCGTTTCTGCTGTTCAGGAAATTCGCAAAAGATACGCACAGGCCATTCAGCAAAATCATCCAAGGTCGTGGCGCAACTCGGCTGGCTATCGGCTGAATTACCTTTTGCCGTGGAGCCCGTCCGCGCCGCCGCAATGGGACATGGATGATTACGGCCTGCTGTCCACCGTCTATCGTCCATCGTCCACGGTCAACCTGGCTGCTTTGCTGGCGGGCAGCGAAGGGACGTTGGCGGTGATGCGCAGGTTGAAGGTCAATCTCGTGCCCAAACCGAAACACACCATCCTGGGGGTTCTGGCATACGCCAGCATTGCCGGAGCCTGTGACGATGTTCCCCGTTTGCTGGCGATGAACCCAAGCGCCGTGGAATTGATCCCGCAATTGATCCTGCACAACGCAAGGAGCATCCCTGCTTATGCCAGGCAAATGGGATGGGTGGTGGGCGACCCGGCTGCGGTGTTGGTGGTGGAATTCAGCGGCGACCAGCCGTCGGCGTTGAAAGAAGCGGTTCGCCGCCTGGGCGACGTGCTGACGATCGCCGAATCTCCCGAAGAGCAGGCGCGCATCTGGAATGTCCGCAAGGTGGGGCTGGGGATCCTGGACTCACGCCCGCAGTCGGCGCGGCCGATCGCGTTCATCGAGGACTGTGCCATTCCGGTGGAGCGCCTTGGCGATTTTGTGCGTGAGGTGGAGCGTATTCTTTCGGTGTATGGCACCTACGGCGGAATTTATGCCCATGCCTCGGCGGGCTGTTTGCACATCCGCCCGGTGTTGGACCTGCAAAAAGGCGAAGGCGTGCGCGCGATGCGCGGGATCGTTGAAGAGGTCTTCGCGTTGACGATGAGCCTCGGCGGTTCGATGAGCAGCGAACACGGTGATGGCCTGGCGCGCGGCGAATTCATCGAGCGGACCTATGGAAGCGAAGTGACCGCCGCCATGCGTTTGTTGAAGCAGGCTTTTGACCCGCACGGTCTATTGAACCCCAAAAAGATGTTCGACGCGCCTCTGATGGATTCGAGCCTGCGCTATGGTGAGACCTATCAAGCAGAGGCATGGCAGCCTGTTTTGCATTTCAACCATGAGCGCGGACTTGCGGGCGCGATCGAAATGTGCAACGGACAGGGCGTATGTAGAAAAACGACCGGGGTGATGTGTCCTTCGTTTCAAGCCACGCGGGAGGAGGGGAATTCGACGCGGGGTAGGGCGAACTTGTTGCGCGGGTTGATGAGTTCGAATAGCGAGTATTCGAATATCCGACACTCGGAACTGGAATCTGCAACTTTCTCTGCTCTTGACCTCTGCCTTGCCTGCAAGGGTTGCACTTCCGAATGCCCGAGCGGCGTGGATATGCCGAAGTTGAAATACGAATTCATGAACGCGTATTACAAGAGCCATCGCAGGCGCTTGAGGGTTTATCTGTT
>DAOQBX010000285.1:0-3257 GCA_035340155.1 Anaerolineales bacterium
CCCGTCGGCGCAAAGGTCGTCCATGTGCTCAGCGTGCAGGATATGCTCGATGCCCTGCTCACACATGAAGCCGATATCCTCATCATGGCCGCCGCAGCAGCAGATTTTCGCCCGAAGGTGGTGGCGAAGGATAAGATCAAGAAACGCGACGGTATTCCGCAGATCGAACTTGAGGCGGCGCCCGACATCCTGAAAGCCGTATCAGGCCTGGGCGGAGAAAAGAAGCGCTTCAATATCATGGTCGGGTTCGCGGCGGAGAGTCGCGACCTGTTGGAAAATGCATCTGAGAAATTAAGGTCCAAAGGGTTGGACTTCATCGCCGCCAACGACATCTCCGCATCTGATGCGGGGTTCGGCGTGGAGACCAACCGCATCACCTTGTTGTTCGCCAATGGCGGACAGGAAAGCCTGCCACTGATGAGCAAGACCGAGGTGGCGGAAAAAATCATCGAACATATTGCAAGCCTTTTATCGGAGTAACATGCGCGTTCTGGTCATATCGGATATTCACGCAAATTACACAGCGCTCACAACCGTCCTGAACGACGCCGGTGAAGTGGATGAGACCTGGTGCCTTGGCGACCTGGTGGGTTACGGCCCCGATCCCAATGCAGTGGTGGAGGAGGTGCGCGACATCAAGAACCTCACCTGCCTTTTAGGGAACCACGATGTGGCCGCCATCGGCAAGATGCCGCTGGAAACCTTCAACGGCGACGCCCGTCGCTCGCTGATGCACCACGAAAAAGTGTTGACGGCCACGAACATGGACTTTATGCGCTCCCTGCCCACGCGGATCAAAGTGCGCGGCAATGCCACCCTGGCGCACGGAAGTCCGCGCGACCCGCTTTGGGAATACATCCTGAATTCGCTCACGGCGCGCCTGAACTTCGACCATTTCGAAACACCCTGGTGCTTTGTGGGACACACCCACATCCAGAGCATCTTCGTGCGCGATGAAAAATCGGATCGCGTCACCGTGGAACAGACCCGGCCCAACGAAACGATCCATCTGCGCCCCAAGTTGATCCTCAACCCCGGGTCGGTGGGACAACCCCGCGACCGTGACCCGCGCGCCGCGTACGCCATCTACGATACCGAAGCACAGACCTGGACCCCCAAGCGGGTGATGTATAACATCGCCGAGGTGCAGGAGCGCATCCGCGAGGCGGGGCTGCCCGAAAAGCACGCCGTGCGAATCGCCGAAGGCTGGTAACTCCCACAAAAGTCCTCCCCACCATCGGGAGGACTTTTTCTTTCCCCAAGAGTTGTACAATAAACGCGGGAACTATTTTTACAAGATGCTCGTCCTCTGGGTAGAGAAATCATCCAAGGAATCAAGGAGAAGAAAATGAAACGCATTTCCACCCCCATTTTGATCATGCTCGCCGTTCTGGTATTGGGAGCCTGCGCGGGAGGCGCACGCTCCGTGGAATCGCCTGCATCCATTGACGCCTACCAATACGGCGCGCCTGCACCGGAAGCCGTGCCCACCATGGGCATTATGCAGGATGCCATGCCTGAGTCAAGTACAGTTGGCGTGGGCGGAGGCGATGGCAGCACTGACACTTCCAACGCCGTAAAAGCGGAACGCATCGTCATTCAAAACGCCGACCTGACGATCGTGGTCTCCGATGTGCAGGGACGCCTCGACCAGATCCAGAACATGGCCCAGTCGATGGGCGGGTTCGTGGTGGCGTCCAGCCTGTATGAAGGCTACACCAGCGACTACACTCCCGTCCCTGAAGCATCTGTCACCATCCGCGTGCCTTCAGAGAAACTGGATGAAGCCCTCGGCAAGATCAAGGCCGATACGGTCGAGGTCCAGAACGAGACGCGCTCCGGCCAGGACGTGACCGCCGAATACGTGGACTTGAAGTCCCGCCTTAAGACCTATCAGTCTGCCGAGCAGGAACTGACCCGCTTGATGGAAGACGCGCAAAACACCGATGAGGTCGTCAACATCTTCAATCAGTTGATGTATTACCGCGAACAGATCGAGTTGGTGCAGGGACAGATCAAGTACTATGAAGAAGCCTCGGCGTTATCCGCCATCAGCATCCGCATTGTGGCTGAAGCGACGATCAAACCGGTTACAATCGGCAAGTGGGAGCCGAAGGGTGTGGCGCTCGAAGCCATACAAGACCTGATCGATTTCTGGAAGGGCTTTGTAGATTTCCTGATCCGCTTCGTCATCTATACCCTGCCGGTGCTGGTGACCATCGCCATCCCGTTCTACCTGGCCTTCCTCGTCATCCGCTTCATCGTTCGCAAACTGCGCGGGAACCGGAAAAAGGCCGAGCCGCAGCAGCAGGTTGAAGAGAAGAAGTAAAGAGAACCGAGTACCCCGTGAGGGCGGCATATGCCGCCCTCTTTTCTCACCTCATCCCAGGGACGCCCTCCCTTTTGTTTTATAATCCCAGCCTATGGACTCTCTTATTCAAGACGCGAAGACGCTCTTCAACGTTCATCTCACGGCGCGACAGGTGATGTCGCTTATCAGTTTCGAAAAGGAATTGATGGAGTGGAACCAGAAGTTCAACCTGACCGCCATCCGCGATGTGGAGTCCATCCGCACCAAGCATTTCCTGGATTCATATTCCTGCGTGGCGGCCTGGAAGGCCAACCCGCCGCATCGCCTCGTGGATATCGGCACGGGCGCGGGCTTCCCCGGCATTCCGCTCAAGATCATTTACCCGACCATGCAGGTGACGCTGGTCGAGTCGGTCGGCAAGAAGGCCATGTTCTGTCAGCACCTGATCCGCACCCTGGGGCTGGAAAACATCGAGGTTATTCAGAAGCGCGCCGAAGACCTGGGACAACTCCCCGCGCAGCGCGAATCCTACGATTGGGCGGTGGCGCGCGCGGTGGCGAATCTCAACATCTTGAGCGAGTACCTGCTGCCGCTGGTGAAGGTCGGTGGGACGATGCTGGCGCAAAAAGGCGAAAGCGGACCGGCCGAAGCGCAGTCCGCTGAAAAGGCGATGAAGTTATTGGGCGGCAAGTTGAAGCAGTTGATCCCCGTCCATTTGCCCGGCGTGGCCGATGACCGTTACCTCGTGCTGGTGGATAAGGTCGCCGCGACCCCGCCGAAGTATCCGCGCAAGGCAGGCATTCCCATGAAGACGCCGTTGTAAACCTTTAGGTGCAAGGCAACCTTATCCTGTAAAATCAACAGCCTTCCCCAACCACCTTGATGATATCTTCCTTGTTGGGGACAATGCACAGGAACTCGAACGAGTCCGCGCCTGTATTTTCAT
>DAOQBX010000286.1:0-3255 GCA_035340155.1 Anaerolineales bacterium
CCGTCATGAAGATCACGGGGGCGATCCCGCTGGTTTGTCCTGCCAAAATATTAACAAGCTGTTGTTGTGTTGGGATGATGGATTGCCCATTAAGTGGAGCAAGTGTGGCGCATACCTCGAGGTGAATGACACGCGTAGCTGTTGACCGGTTGATGAATGTGACCCGCCCGGCAACGGTATGTGAGTCGGGAACCCAAAAATCTGCTGTAGTTTGCAGGTTTTCGAAGGGAACAAAATCGAGAGTTAGGAAGTTTGGATAGAAACGTCGTAGTGACGGTTTGGCGGCGAAGGTGTTAGGGTCTGTAATGGTGGCCGTGCCTTCCGTAAAACGCAGAAAAAGGCGCATGGCCCTGGCTCGCAAACCATAAGTAGTGGCGAGACCCACCGCAGAGCGTTCGGGGTCGCCGCTGCCCATTTCCACCTCCCATATATGGTCATTGGCGTAGTCCGGCGTGCACAGTCGGGCATCCGCTGCAAGGGTGAGGTGGAGCGGGTCGCCAAGGCGGAGAGACCAGTCGCGCATGCGCCCAATTGTACGGGCAGATGAGCGGTTGGTCAAACAGGTATAATTTGGTTTATTAGTTGAGTGGTTAGGTAGTTGAGTAGTAGTTACACCATCGGACTATCAAACTACCCAACGATTGAACTACCAAACTAAAGAGGAGATTGCACATGGCTGGACTTTATTTTGAAGAATTTTCCGCAGGACAGACTGTCAAGACACTTTCGCGCACGGTGGGCGAGGACGCCATCAATGCCTTTGCCGGGCTGACGGGCGATTACAACCAGATTCATACCGATGCCGAGTTTGCAAAGGGTACGCCGTTCGGCCAGCGCATCGCTCATGGACTGTTGGGTTTGTCCATTGCCACAGGCCTGATCATGCGTACCGGGCTGCTGGAAGGTACAGTGATCGCCTTCCGCGAGATCCAGGAATGGAAGTTCGTCAAGCCGACCTTCATCGGCGACACCGTCCATGCTGTGTTGACCGTCACCGAGACCAAGCCCCTGCCCCGTATCGGCGGCGGCGCATTGATCTCGCAAGTGGAACTCCGCAATCAAAAAGATGAAACGCTTCAGAAGGGTGTCTTGAATTTATTGGTGATGAGCAAGCCGAAGGAATAGTCAGGCCGAAATTCATTCGGCCTGAAAAGGTTGGATTCATGAGCAACGAAGATAACGATAAACTTCGCCGGTTGCTGCGCTCCGAAGAGGAGACACGCAAGGATATGGACCCTGCGTCTCCTCCGGATAGCACGGCGGCTTCGCGCAGATCGACAGGTAACACCACGCCGTTCCTTAATCTGCCCCATGACGAGGAATCCCCCGCGTCGTTGCCCGATCGTGTGGATGAGGTGGACCTCGAAGGCACACGAGTCACCCCGGCAGCTTATCGTCAGGCCAGACCCGGACAGGGCGGAACAACGGGCCAAAGACCCGCATCAGGTCAGGGGCAGATGCGTAACGATCAACGTCCGGTTTATCGCTTGCCTGAAAACCAATCCCGACAGCAAAATTCCCATCCCTTACGATCTTCCAAAGGCCCGGCATCTGCCGCCGACCGGATCAAGTCGATTTTCTCAACCCTTGGTTCTGCTCTGCGTGGTAACAAAGGCTGCCTTGTACGCGGTTTTATCGTTTTGATCTTCGTGGCGGCCATCCTTGGTTTATGTGCCGGGTCAGTGCTGATCTATCAATATTCTGTGATCGCCAGCACTCTGCCGGACGTGGGCGAGCTGAAGAACAATTCATCGCAATTCCAGACCACCCGCATCCTTGACCGCAATGGGCAGGTCCTCTATGAGATCCTCGACCCGAACGCAGGCCGCCGCAATTACGTTCCGCTTGAGAATATCTCTCCATATCTGGTGGCTGCCACCATTGGGACTGAAGACAAGGACTTTTACAGTAACCCCGGCTTTGACCCGGTCGCGATTGTCCGCGCGTTGTGGACGAACTACATCACCGACGGCCAGGGCGGCGGCGCATCCACCATCACCCAGCAGCTGGCGCGCGCGCTTCTGCTTTCTCCTGAAGAGCGCACTCAGCGCACCGTCTCCCGCAAAACGCGTGAGATCATCCTTGCGGCAGAGATCACCCGTAAATATACAAAAGATGAGATCATCGAACTGTATCTTAACGAGATCTACTATGGCAACCTGGCTTATGGCATTGAAGCCGCCTCGGAAACCTACTTCAATAAATCTGCCAAAGACCTGACCCTGGGCGAGGCTGCATTTCTTGCCGGGCTTCCGCAATCGCCCGCAGTCTATGACATCTACACCAACCCCGAAGCGACGTTGACCCGCCAGCAGCAGGTGTTGGTATTGATGTTCGAACTCAGTCAGGCCGAGAATTGCATCGAAGTCAGCAACAGCACAGAAAAGATCTGTGTCGATCCCATTGCCGCGACCGATGCGGCCAACCAGATCAAGGCGTATTCCTTTATTGCGCCGAGCTTTGGGGCGAGATACCCACACTGGGTCAACTACGTCCGCGCAGAATTGGAAAAACTTTATGATGCGCAGACCATCTATCGCTCCGGCTTTGTAGTGTACACCACGCTTGACCCTGCGCTTCAAGACCGCGCTCAGGAGTTGGTCTCCACCCAGGTCGCAGCCATGGCTGAAAACAATACCAAGAACGGCGCATTGGTGTCCATCAAGCCTTCCACTGGCGAGATCCTTGCCATGGTTGGCTCGCCGGATTTCAACAACGCAGCGATCTCCGGCCAGATCAATATGGCAACCAGCCCCACCCGCCAGCCGGGTTCCTCCATCAAGCCGATCACTTACGTGGCTGCTTTTGAAAAAGGCTGGACTCCCTCCACCCTGATCTGGGATGTCCCGACCCAATTCCCCGATGGCGCCAACCCGCCCTATGAGCCGCGCAACTACGATGGAAAATTTCACGGGCCGATGACGGTGCGTATCGCGCTCTCAAATTCCTTCAATATCCCCGCCGTCAAAGCCTTGGAATTTGTGGGCATCTACGATAACCCGGATACACCTGAAAAAGAAGGCTTGATCGGCATGGCCGAGCGCCTGGGCATCACCTCGCTCACACGGAACGATTACGGCCTGTCCCTTACATTGGGCGGTGGCGACGTCAGCCTGATGGATATGACCACTGCATATTCAGTATTTGCGAACAGTGGAAGAAAGATCGCACCAGTTTCCATCCTCAAGATCACCACTTTCAATGGTGAAGTTGTGTATGAATACAAAGCGCCAGAGGGTGAGCAGGTCATCCGCC
>DAOQBX010000287.1:0-3231 GCA_035340155.1 Anaerolineales bacterium
ATCGCCGAGCGGTATGGGGAAGGCTTTGATAAAGATACGCTCTTCCAGGGCTGGTCAATGGCCAAAAGCGTGACCGAAGCCTTATTGGGCGTGTTGGTGGAACAAGGCAAACTCGACATTCACTCCCCCGCCCCGGTACCCGAATGGCAGGGCGCGGACGACCCACGCAAAGCCATTACCATGGATCAACTCATCCGCATGAGCAGCGGGCTGGAGTTCAACGAAGATTACGGCGACCTCACCGACGGCGTGACGCAGATGCTCTACAACCAGGGCGATATGGCCGCCTACGCCGCGAACAAACCGCTGGCAGGCGAACCGGAATCGATCTGGAATTACTCCAGCGGCACGGCCAACATCCTCTCGCGCATCATCCGCGACACGGTGGGCGGCGAGGTTACCGATTATTGGGCCTTCCCACAGGAGGCTTTGTTCCAGCGGATCCATATGAACAGCGCGATCCTCGAACCGGATGCATCCGGTACATTTGTCGGCTCGTCTTATATGTATGCCACGGCGCGCGATTGGGCGCGTTTCGGTCTGCTGTATTTGCAGGACGGTACATGGAATGGCGAGCGCATCCTGCCTGAAGGCTGGGTGGACTATAGCCGCACACCCACACCTCCATCCAAAGGCGAATACGGCGGCTCGTGGTGGTTGAACGCAAGCGATGGCGGCGACCCGACCACCAAGGAATGGCCCGATATGCCCGATGACCTGTACTACGCCTCCGGCCACGACGGGCAGGATGTGGTGGTTATCCCTTCACAAAATATGATCATCGTGCGCCTCAGTGTCAGCCGCAACGGCGCCTGGGACATGGCAGAGTTCTTCGCCGATGTGATGGCGGCAGTGGAGAAATAACGTTCTTTTCAGCCGCCCTTAACGGCATGAGGGCGGCTGTATTATTATCCTTTTATAAATATGAACATCTCCAGGACCCTCTATGTGACCAACCCTAAAGACTGGCGAAAGTGGCTCAAGCAGCATCACAAGACCGAGGCTGAGATCTGGCTGGTCTACCCCAGGAAAGCGACCGGGGTGCCGCGCATCGAGTACAACGACGCGGTGGAGGAAGCCCTGTGCTTCGGCTGGATCGACTCGATCATCAAGACCCTGGACGACGAACATACCGTCCAGCGATTTTCACCGCGCAAACCGAAAGCCAAATACTCGCAAGCCAACATCGAGCGCCTGCGGACCCTGGTGGCACAGAAGAAGGTCATCAAAGAAGTCGCCGAAACCCTGACCGAGGTCTTGAGTGCGGAGTTCATCATCCCGCCCGATATTTTGAAAGCCGTTCAAGCCGATAAAGAAGCCTGGAAGAATTTTCAGGGATTCTCCGACGCTTACATTCGCATCCGCGTGGCGTTCATTGATGGAGCGCGCAAACGACCTGAAGAATTCAAGAAGCGATTAAGGCATTTCATCGAAATGACCGCCAGGAACAAGCAGATCGGGTTCGGTGGGATTGAGAAGCATTATTGAGCCTGCTCACCGCCCCCCAAACGCGACGGTATTCTGTCGCCTTTGGGGGACGCGTGCCTGTCAGGGTATATCGTTCATTTTCGCTCATTCTGCGCGAAAAATAGAACCGTGCAACAGAACAAGTGTTGTATTACGCAAGACAAAATTTGTATCGAGGAAATCATGAATCCCGTCAGCAAACGTTCCATTATTGCCATTGTCATCGTTCTATTGATCGCATCTGGGCTGGCGCTTGCCGGAAGCCAGGGCGGGAAGACGTTCAACGGACTTCCGATCTTTGCCATATGTGTTGCCACTGCGATCCTGATCCAATGGATCGCATTTATTCCCGCTTTCGCCATGCAAACCGAAAAGTTCTACGACCTGGCAGGCAGCCTTTCCTTTTTGACGGTAACTACCCTGGCGATCGTGCTCGGCTCGGCAGGGGATATACGCTCGCTGCTTCTGGCTGGGATGATCGTGCTCTGGGCGCTTCG
The DNA here is from genome assembly GCA_035340155.1 of Anaerolineales bacterium. Classification (GTDB taxonomy): domain Bacteria; phylum Chloroflexota; class Anaerolineae; order Anaerolineales; family Villigracilaceae; genus Villigracilis. The sequence continues at coordinate 1,965 of DAOQBX010000287.1, forward strand.
GCTCGGCTCTTTCCTCTTCCTGCGCATCCACGCTGCGGGAGAAGACCGGCGCTTCCGTGAGATCAAGCCAAACTTTGCGCGCTTCATGCTCACCTGGACCCTGCAAGGGCTATGGGTTTCTTTTTCCCTGGCAACCGCTCTGGCGGTGATGACATCCACCCTGCAAGTAGGCGCGGACGTTTTCATGGGGGTCGGTTTCCTGGTGTGGGCTTTCGGCTTTATGTTTGAAGCCGCCGCAGACAGACAGAAAAGCGCCTTCAATGCCAACCCTGCAAATAAAGGGAAGTTCATCCACACCGGTTTATGGGCATGGTCGCGCCACCCGAATTATTTTGGAGAGATCGTGCTGTGGATCGGTGTTGCCATCATCGCTTTGCCTGTGCTGCGCGGCTGGCAATGGGTAACGCTCATCTCCCCCATCTTTATCACGCTTCTTCTCACCCGCGTTAGCGGCGTGCCTCTGCTCGAAAAACGTGCCGACGAAAAATGGGGCGGACAAGCCGAGTATGAAGCCTACAAATCTCAGACCTCTGTACTGATTCCCCGAGCGCCCAAGAAGTGAACATCCTTAGGCTTCATGTACGCCAGCCCGCAGAACCACGCCCAAAGGATATCAACGCGCAAGGGAACTTCGCAAAGAACCTACCCCTGCCGAAGCCAAACTGTGGGCGTACCTTCACAATGACCAGTTAGGCGTGAATTTCAGACGCCACATTGACCCCTCTCCCGTCTACCACTCGCTAGGCTCGGGTACGATGTCCCCCAAGGGGGAGAAACTAAAACCATCTTCTCCCAAGTCTATTCTTCAAGACCGAAATTGCCATCAGGCAAAATGGAATCGAACTCATACCCTCTCCTTTAGGAGAGGGCCAAGCGGACATGCCGATTGCTCAAGCCAATCAGGGTGAGGTGCTTTTGCCGTTGTGCTTTGGGAATATGACAGATATTTCCGCTTATAATTGTGCTGTTGTCTAACTAGAAAAGGATTGGGTTATGTCAGATAATGCATTTTTAAAAATAATGACAGCATTACTCAAGCACCAAGTCAAGAAAATGATAGGTGATGAGGCATTAGGCGCAATAGGGGAAGAAATAGTTGCGATTGGCGGAGAAAACCTTGATGAAAAAATCTATCTGCTCTTAAGCGAAAAAACAACAATTGAAGCCTTAGAAAGTGCTGCAAAACGCGCTAACGACTCTTTTCTAGAAAAAATTGACCTGCTTTAGTTATTGTGTCCAACTGGAATGAGAGTCAGAGCAGGTTGGA
>DAOQBX010000288.1:0-3219 GCA_035340155.1 Anaerolineales bacterium
TACTGGCCCGAACTCGGCATTACCCGCGAACAGTTCGTGGATGTGGCCAAGCATACCCATCCGCGCGGCGACGCCTACTCCATGCCCGTGCTGGCGTTGAAATTATCCGGCGGCAGTAATGCCGTCTCCGAACTGCACGGCGAGGTCTCCCGCGATATGTGGCAGTTCCTGTGGCCTGACCGCGATGTGAAGGATGTGCCCATTCAGTACGTGACCAACGGCGTTCATACCCGCAATTGGATGGCGCGCCGCATGAACACCCTGCTCGAAAAACATCTCGGCGGGGAATGGTACGATAACCTCGACGATCACGACCTGATCGACCGGATCGACGAGATCCCCGAGAAGGAACTCTGGGCGGTCCATCTGCATCTCAAACGCAAAATGGCCTTCTACCTGACCGAGCGTGTCCGTGACCGCTGGGCACATGGTGGGTTTCACCCGGTGCAGGTGGTGGCTTCAGGTGTTCTTATCAATCCCTACGCGTTGACCATTGGTTTTGCGCGCCGCTTCGCCACCTACAAACGCGCCAGCCTCATCCTTTCGGATGTGGAACGGCTGCTCAATATCGTCAACCGGCCGAACATGCCGGTACAGATCATCTTCGCCGGGAAGGCGCATCCGGCCGACGAGCCCGGCAAGCAGCTCATCCAGCAGGTCTACCGTGCCGTCAAGAAGGCTGAGACCGGCGGGCGCATTGTCTTCATCGAAGACTACGACATGAACCTGGCCCGTTACCTCGTTCAGGGTGTGGATGTGTGGATGAACACACCGCGCCGTCCGTACGAAGCGAGCGGCACCAGTGGTATGAAGGCGGCCATCAACGGTGTGCCGAACTTCTCTGTGCTGGACGGTTGGTGGCGCGAAGCCTACAACGGCCGGAACGGCTGGGCAATCGGCAATGAGCAGCAGTACGAATCCAACGAAGCACAGGACGCCGCCGATGGCGAGAGTCTGTATCACACGCTCGAACACCAGATCATTCCGAAGTATTACGACCGCGACCCGAAGGAAATGTCGCGCGAGTGGGTGCTGGGTATGAAGGAATCCATGAAGACGGTCATTCCGCAATTCTCCACCCGCCGCATGGTGAAAGAGTACGTGGAAAAGTTCTACATCCCCGCGCTTAAGAAGTAACCTCACGCTGGAGTGAGGGTCGGCCCCCACCATCGTCCATTGTAAAGGAGACGTCATGATCCCTGAAATTACGGTTACCGAACTGGGCGAGAAAATACGATCTGAAGAAAAATTCATCCTGCTGGATGTGCGCGAACTTCCAGAGTTGGCCCAGGCCAAGATCGAAGACAGCAGGCTCGAGGTCCTGCCTTTGAGCCGACTGGCCAACGAGGGAGTGGAGGCGCTGCCAGAGGCGGTCAAATCGCAGGAAGTGCCTGTTTATATCCTGTGTCATCATGGCAACCGCAGCATGCAGGTGACCACCTGGTTGATGCGCTTCGGATATAAAAATATTTTCAACGTCAGCGGCGGCATCGATGAATACGCCAGGCGGGTGGATCCCTCGGTGGGTATGTACTAAGAACGAAACTCCTCCAATCTTTGGAGGAGTTTTTTGTCCATTAAACCAGACTGCCATCCTTGCGGATGGCAATCGTGGGGCGCTGTGGCTTCCTTTACTTACTTGAGGAGGGATGCCACAGCGCTGGGTTTGTTACTACTATCCATGTTAGACATCACCTCCTCCTTTCATAAGGATGGCAATTCAATTTGTTTGCCCCCGTGCGATGGCAGTAGTATGTCATAAAATAAATTGGATGTCAATAGGCCGATTTGGTTTCTCACATATCTGTAATCCTGAATTTTTCCCTGCCCTATTTTTGGAAAATCTGATACCTTTTGATAGACTCCGCAAGCGCCCGGGGGCTATGCTTCGGAAAATTTGTTTAGGAGCACTCTATGAAAATCAAACCCAATAAATTGTGGATCCTTGTCATCGCCCTCGGCTGGCTGTTCGACCTTCTCTTTTGGAAGAAATCCCCCGGCGTCAACTTTGCCCTGTTTTGGACAACTGCTCTTATAGTTGTCTTTTACCTGCTATTGAGCGAAGGACTGCGGCCACATCGTTATGCGCTGGTCCTGCTGCCGGTTTTTGGCTTCTTCGCCGTTGTCAGTTTTACGCGCGATGAATCAATGACCTCCTTCCTGGCCTATGTCTTTACGATGCTTTCGCTCGCCATCCTGACGGTCACCTATCTCGGCGGGCGCTGGATGGAATACAGCCTCGTGGATTATTTTTCGAAGGCGCTGGGGCTGATCGGGAGCGCCTTGTTCCGTCCCATCTCCTTCACCGCAGAGGTCCGCAAAACACAGGCCGAATCCGATGCAAAACCGCCTACATTCAACGGCTGGCCGATCCTGCGCGGTCTGTTCATTGCTCTGCCGATCGTCGTCATCTTTGCCTCCCTGCTTTCCTCCGCCGATGTGGTCTTCAACTCGCGCCTGCAGGACTTTGTCAACCTCTTCAAACTTGAGAATCTGCCCGAATACATTTTCCGTTCGATCTATATCGTTGTGATCGGGTACGCACTGGCGGGAGTCGCTCTTCACGCAGGCAGTGAATCAAAGGATGAAAAACTCGCCGGGGTTGAAAAACCGATTGTCCCTGCTTTCCTTGGTTTCATTGAGTCGTCCATTGTGCTGGGCAGCGTTGTTATCCTCTTTACCCTCTTTGTCGCCATCCAATTCCAGTATTTCTTCGGCGGCCAGACCAATATCAACGTTGAAGGGTTTACCTATGCCGAATATGCCCGCAAAGGGTTTGGCGAATTGGTGGCAGTGGCTTTCTTTGCCCTGATGATGCTGCTGACCCTGAGCGCCGTCACCCGGCGCGAGACAGCTACACAGCGCAAGGTCTATTCCGGTCTGGGGATCGCGCTGGTCTCCCTGCTCCTGGTCATGCTTGTCTCGGCTTATCAACGCCTCGGCCTGTACGAAGCGGCTTATGGCTTCTCACGCCTGCGCGCCTACACTCATGTTTTTCTGGTTTGGATCGGCTTGTTGCTGATTGTCACCATCGTACTTGAGGTTCTGCACAAGGAACGTATGTTTGCCTTCGCCATGCTGGCGGCTTCCATCGGGTTTGCCGCCTCGCTCCCGATCCTGAATGTGGATGGTTTCATTGTCAGGCAGAACATCCAGCGCGAACTCAAGAACGCGAACGCCGAAGAACTGGATTCGCAATACTTCACCCAACTCTCCGAC
>DAOQBX010000289.1:0-3211 GCA_035340155.1 Anaerolineales bacterium
GGAAAGAGGCTTGAACGTCAAGCCGTATGTGAAGACCTCTCTCGCTCCTGGCTCGCGCGTGGTGACTGAATATCTCAAGAAGGCTGGTCTGATTGATCCGCTTTCCAAACTCGGCTTCAACGTTATCGCCTATGGATGTACGACCTGTATCGGTAACTCTGGTCCGCTGCCCGGTGAAGTTTCCAAGGCTGTGACCGGTTCCGACCTGGTCGCTTCGGCGGTCATCTCCGGTAACCGCAACTTCGAAGGACGTGTACATCCGCTCGTGAAGGCGAACTTCCTCGCCTCGCCTCCGTTGGTTGTGGCATACGCTCTCGCTGGCACTGTAGACATTGACCTGAACAATGAAGCCCTCGGCACCGGCTCTGACGGCAAAGAAGTCTTCCTCAAAGACTTGTGGCCCACTCAAAAGGAAGTCGCTGAAGCGGTTGCCCAAAGTGTCACTGCCGAAATGTTCATGGAAAAATATTCCGATGTCTTCTCCGGCTCGGATATGTGGCAGAACATCAGCATCAAAGAAGGTGACCTGTTCGAGTGGAGCGAAGAATCCACCTACATTCACCATCCGCCTTACTTCCAGACTCTCTCGCTCGATGTGCCGACCATTCAGCCCATCAAGAATGCGCGTGTGCTCGGCGTCTTCGCAGACTCCATCACCACCGATCACATCTCGCCTGCCGGTAACATCGCCGCGGATTCTCCCGCTGGCAAGTTCTTACAGGAACGTGGCGTGCAGCCGAAAGACTTCAACCAGTATGGCACCCGTCGCGGCAATGACCTGGTGATGGCACGCGGTACTTTTGCGAACATCCGCCTCAAGAACATTATGGTCGCGCCGAAGGAAGGCAACTGGACCAAACACCAGCCCAGCGGCGAAGTGATGTCCATCTTCGATGCGGCGATGAAGTATCAAAGTGAAGGCGTAGGGAGCATCGTCCTTGCAGGCAAAGAATATGGCACGGGTTCGAGCCGCGACTGGGCGGCGAAGGGTCCCATGCTGCAGGGCGTCAAAGCCGTTATCGCGGAATCTTTCGAACGCATCCACCGCTCCAACTTGGTGGGCATGGGCGTGCTTCCGCTGCGCTTTGCTGAAGGGCAGAACGCCGAATCGCTTGGTCTCGATGGCAGCGAAGTCTTCGACATCGAAGGTCTGACAGACAGCATCCAGCCCAAAGCCGAGTTGACCGTCAAAGCCAAGAAAGCCGATGGCAAGGTGATCGAGTTCAAAGCCACCGCACTCTTGAATACCGATGTGGAAGTGAACTACTACCGTAACGGCGGCATCCTGCACACGGTGCTGCGCAATTTGGTAAAGTAAAAAATCGCAACACGAAGCCCTGGGACTTATGTCCCGGGGCTTTTTTGTTTGGATAAATCTATAATGTGAGTATGGAACCTTCAACCCATTATCCGAACTTCCCGCTTCTCTCTACCCCGCGCCTGCTTCTGCGTGACCTGCGTCTCACCGACCTTGATGATTTATACGAGTACGCCTCCGACCCCAAAATTGATTGTTACACCCCGTGGGATCATTACAAAAATATCGAAGAGGCTCGTGAAAATCTAAATGAATTTCTGGAAGCGTATGAAAAACATGGATTTTGGGCATGGGGCATCGAACATTGTGCCGATAAAAAATTGATCGGCATCATCAATATCAACAAGCCGGGCTATGACCGCAAGGTGGAGGTGGGTTACACCATTGCGCGCCCATACTGGGGACAGGGACTCGCCACCGAAGCGCTTCAGGCGTTGATCCAGTATGGGTTCGAGAAACTGGATGTGGCGCGGATCGAAGCGGTGATCCTTCCTGAGAATAAGGCGTCTTCAAAAGTTCTGCTCAAAGTTGGGATGCAGTTCGAAGGTCTGTTGCGCAGTTATCAGGTATGGAAAGGCAGACCCAGCGACCTTGAAATGTATGCTATCGTAAAAATGTAGGAAACATCGCAGGAGAAAAGACGCCGTGTTCGGCAGGGCAGACAGGATGTCTTCCAAATCGGACATTCATATCGGATAATATAACAAACCGGCCTCATTGGAATAAAATAGGGGCAGACCTCGTACTCTCATCGTCTTTTTGTTTGACAATCTTTAAAGCAAGAGACCGTTTTCGGATTATTCTTGATCAAGGAGAGTGAATGGCGCTAAACACCTACCTTCCGCAGGATCGGCTGCGCGCTCTGGCGCGTGGTGGTTCTCTGCCGGACCGCGCCAATGGATCAGCGCTCTTCGCAGACATCTCCGGCTTTACCCCGTTGACGGAAGCCCTGCGCGCCCTGTTGGGTGCGCGGCGCGGCGCCGAGGAGGTGACGCGCTACCTGGGTGAGGTGTACACAGCCCTGATCGCCGAAGTGGAACTTCACGGCGGCAGTGTGATCGACTTTGCAGGGGACTCCATTCTTTGCTGGTTCGATGCAGCCCAGGGTCAGGCTGAAGCGCGGGCTGTGCACTGTGCCCTGGCTTTGCAGCAGGCTCTCCTTTCTTTCTCCTCCATCCCTCTATCCAATGGAACGACCATCTCCATAGCCGTGAAGGTCGCTGTGGCAACAGGCCCCGCGCGACGTTTTGTTGTCGGAGATCCGGGAATTAATTATCTTGATGTATTGGCCGGGTCCACGGTGTCGCGGACCTCAACAGGAGAGCAGCTGGCGCTGAAGGGTGAAGTGATCGTGGATCGCGCCACAGTGGATGCGCTCGGACCGGACCTTTCCATCTCTGAGTGGCGGACGGATTATGCGGTCTTGAAGGACTTCAGTGGAAAGGTGAACCTGCCGGTCACTACCGAAGCCACCATCCCGCTGGATGAGGAAGAATTAAAGGTCTGGTTGAATTATGCCGCCTACGAGCGCGAACGATCCGGCCAGGATGCGCTCATGACCGAGTTCCGTCCGTGTATCGCAGTGTTCGTGCGTTTTACCGGCATCGATTACGACTCGGATGAGGCGGGCGGACAGTTGCACACCTTCATCCAATGGATACAGAACAAAACCGAGGAATTGGGCGGTACGCTGCTCCAGATCACCATTGGGGATAAGGGCAATTATGTATATGTCAACTTTGGTGCCCTGAGCATGCATGAAGATGACAGCCGCCGGGCTGTGAACCTGGCCCTGGCCCTGCGGGAGGCTGCCCGATTGTTGGGTTTCCTGGCCCCGTTGCAGATCGGCATCACGCAAGGCACGATGTTCGTGGGCAGGCACGGCGGCCCAAC
>DAOQBX010000290.1:0-3209 GCA_035340155.1 Anaerolineales bacterium
CCCAACCTTTGTTAACTCCTGCTGATCTCATGCAAGCCCTTGACCTAACCCGCGTTGGTGAACAAAAAGCAGCCCGAAAAATTATGCCCGCTGACGAAACTGAAGCACGGGTGTTGAGCGTTTTGGGCGGCGAACCCGTGCACGTGGATGAGATCCGCAATAAAGCAGACTTGCCAATTGAGCGGGTTTCCGCTACCCTTGCATTGATGGAACTAAAAGGAATGGTACGGCAGATCGGCGGTATGAATTATGTGGCTGTGCGCGAGGATCAAACTACTTATAAGGTGAACGAATAAAAATGTCGGAACATCGCTATGCTGTCATTATGGCCGGAGGCGGCGGGACCCGTTTGTGGCCGGTATCAAGAAAAGAAAGCCCCAAACAACTTTTACCTTTGCTTGGGCAGGAGACCCTGTTTCAGAGCACAGTGAAGCGCCTGGAGAATCTGTTTTCGCCGGAGAGAATATTAGTGGTTACGGTTGAGGAACAGGCGCGCGAGATGAAAGGGCAGGCTCCTGCGATTCCGGCTGAAAATTATCTGATCGAACCAGCCCCGCGTGGAACGGCCTCGGTGGTGGGTCTGGCTGCGATGGCGTTGAAAAAGCGCGACCCGGATGCAGCGATGGCGATCCTGCCATCGGACCATTTCATTCGTAATGTGGACCTCTTTCACTACCTTTTGAACGCCGCCTTTGATGTCGGGGAGCAGGGTTATCTGGTCACCTTGGGTATTACCCCCACCATGCCCTCCACGGGATATGGATATATTCAACAGGGGAAGGCCCTTGATGGAAGTTTTAAATATCCTGTTTACACGGTAAAGAGTTTCAAAGAAAAGCCAAATGAGTCGACCGCCCAACAATTGCTGAGAATGGGGGATCATTCCTGGAATAGCGGTATGTTCATCTGGCGGGCGGATGCGATCCTCAATGAGATCGATAAGCAAATGCCCGACTTGGGTAAGGCGTTAAACCTGATCGGCGCAGCTTGGGGTTCTTCAGCGCAAACGGAAGTCATTGGCAAATATTGGCCTGACCTGAAGACCGAGACCGTGGATTATGGCATTATGGAAAAAGCCGAACGCGTGGCTGTGTTGCCCGCGGGAGGGTTAGGATGGAGCGATGTTGGCTCATGGTCATCGCTCTTCGAAGTTTTGTTGCCGGATATGAATGGAAACATTGCCACCAATGCCGGCCTGCATCTTGCGCACGAGACTCATAACACCCTGGTGTATGGTGGCGGAACCGACCGACTGGTCGTCACGATCGGTGTGGATGACATGGTGATTGTTGATACGGGCGATGTGTTGTTGGTATGCAAAGCGGATCAATCTCAAAAGGTGAAAGAAGTGGTGGAGCATCTACGCAAGCACCGCCAGGAAAATTTCCTATAATCCGCATTTGTAAAAAATCGAAAAATTGCTTAGAATGTGCCCCCAACCCCGCATGGGGAAAGAAAATGTACTGTTCAAAACAGGGCGCATTTTGCGCTGGAGGATAGATGGAAGCATATTGCATGAAGTGCAAGGCAAAACGGGAGATCCAGAACCCCGTGGCAGGTTTTAATGCCAAGGGCTCTGCGGTCACAACTGGGACCTGCCCTGTTTGCGGCACAAAACTTTTTCGCATGGGCAAGACAGATGCCCACGCGGGTTTGATCCCACCGCCCAAGCCGGAGAAGGTGGAAATTCGCGAAGGTAAATTGGTGATCGTGGAATCGCCCGCGAAGGCAAAGACCGTCGGACGATTCCTTGGAAGAGGATACACCGTTCGCGCATCGGTGGGGCATGTGCGTGACCTCTTGAAGTCGCAACTCTCCGTGGATGTGGAGAATAATTTCGAGCCCAAGTACCGCGTGCCCAACGAGAAGAAGGAAGTCGTAAAAGAACTCAAGCAACTGGCTAAAAAAGCCGAAGAGATCTATCTCGCGACCGACCCTGACCGTGAAGGCGAGTCGATCTCCTGGCACCTGATGCAGGCAGCAGAGATAGACCCCGAGCGCACCAAGCGTGTGGTTTTTCACGAGATCACCGCTCCTGCCGTGGCCGATGCCTTCTCGCACCCCCGTAACATCGACATGAATCTCGTGGATGCCCAGCAGGCGCGACGTGTTTTGGATCGTCTGGTCGGGTATAGCATCAGTCCCATTTTGTGGGAGAAGGTGCGCGGGCGTTTGTCGGCCGGGCGCGTACAGTCTGTGGCGCTGCGCCTCATCGTAGACCGCGAGCGCGAGATCGAAGATTTCAAGCCGGTCGAATATTGGACCATCCACGCCGAGTTCAAGCCGGAAAAATTGAAATCCTCCTTCATTGCCAAACTCGTGCGCGTGGATGATAAGGAACCGGAACTGCCCAATGAGGAGACGGTCAAACCGCTTCTCTACGACCTCGAAACTGCCTCGTTTTCCATTTCAAAGGTCAAACGCGGAGAGCGCCGCCGGAAACCTTCCGCGCCATTCACCACGTCCACGCTGCAGCAGGAAGCCTCGCGTAAACTGGGTTTCACGGCCAAGCGTACCATGGCTCTTGCGCAGGGACTCTACGAAGGCCAGGATGTGGGTGAGGGTGGTACAACCGGTCTCATTACCTATATGCGTACCGACTCGACCAATGTTTCATCCATTGCCCAGGGCGAAGCGCGTGACTACGTAACCGGAAAATACGGTGGAGATTTCCTGCCCCCTGAGCCGCCAACCTATAAGACCAAATCAGCCAATGCTCAGGAGGCCCACGAGGCCATCCGTCCTACGTCTGTGATGCGCGAACCTGAAAAAGTTAAGGATTTCCTCGACCCGGCCATGTTCAAACTCTACCGTCTGATCTGGCAGCGCTTTATCGCCTCTCAGATGGAAGCGGCGGTATACGATACCCTTCAAGTGGAAGTGACCGGCAAGACCAACGAACATGAATATTTGTTGCGTGCTTCCGGTTCAGCAGTGAAATTCCCCGGCTTCCTGGTTGTCTATGAAGAATCCAAGAGCGAAGATACCAAGGTCGAAGAAGAAGAGGATGTGAAAATTCCAGCTGGAATTGAAGAGGGTCAGGTCCAGGAATTGGTGCATTTAATTCCCGAGCAGCATTTCACCCAGCCGCCCCCGCGTTTCTCAGAAGCGTCGCTGGTGCAGGCCCTCGAAGAGAATGGCATTGGGCGTCCGTCCACGTATGCTCCAACGATCTCCACAATTCAGCAACGCGGATATGTTCTGCGGGA
>DAOQBX010000291.1:0-3193 GCA_035340155.1 Anaerolineales bacterium
GGCAAGTCTATGACTTGGGCGCAGGCGATGTGATCTGGACGGGCGTTGGATGCATTCATAGTTTTGAGAATGTCGGCAGTGAGCCCGTACGTTGGATCGAAACACAGGCGCCTTTGCCGCCCGCAAAAGAAGTGTTCCGCTTTGAGCGCGATTGGGCGCAATATCAATAAGAGGAGAATCCATGTCGTTACATCACATCGTCAAGACCGCCGCCGAAGCGGACTACAAAACCCCAAAAGCATACGCGAACATCAGCAAAGGCTATCGCGTTTGGTCCATTGTGAACCGTGAGACAGGCTCTGTGCATCAGGAATTCAACTTGTGCGAGTTGGATGCAGGCGGAAGCATTGAGACACACATTCATACGTTTGAAGAAGCGATCTACATTCTCGAAGGTGAATTGGTATGCGCTACCGGCGACGGCACCTATGTAATGAAGCAAGGCGATTATGGTTTTGTTCAAGTTGCGGCGCCTCATGCCTTACGAAACGAGAGTGGTACAACGGTCCGCTGGGCGGAGAGTCTTGCCCCGCAACCGCGCGATGGAATGGATGATGTGTACCCCGTGGAAGATTTGCCAAAGGTGCCGCCCATGACAGTGGACGCACGTGACCCGCGCACCCGCGCCTTCGGCCATATCTCGAACGACAACATGGACCCGACCAAACAATCGCAAAACCTGCTGGCACTCTCTGCCAGCATGCGCACGGCCCTGCTCGTCTACAGTGGCATCACGGTCAAGATGATGATCGATAGCGAATTGGGCGCGCAATTGGCAACCATGTTCATGGTGCAATATATCCCTGGCGGCATGGCAAGCCCGCACGATCATCCGCTGGAGGAAGCCTATCTGATCCTGGAAGGTGAAGTGGATAGCAAGTTCGATGGCATTCACTATCTGCTCAAGCCTGGCGATGTGGCTTGGTCGGGCGTGGGGTGCATTCATGAATTCAAGAACAACACCGATGGCATTGTGCGCTGGCTCGAAACCGCCACGCCACAACCCTCGCGCCGCTATTCGTATCGCTTCTTGCGCGATTGGAAATATTTTGAAGACAAAATGAAAAAGGATGGAACCAATGGCTAAAGGCACTGTCGTTATCGCGGGCGCGACCAACTCATTGGGCAAAGCGCTTGCCAAACATTACCTGGATCATGGTCACCGTGTTGTGGTGAGCAGTCGCACGCAGGATCGCGCTGCTGCGCTTGCGCAGGAACTTGGCGGCGATTGTGTGCCCGTTGCCTTTGATATGGCGGAACCCCACAGCATTGCACCTGCCCTGGCAGATGTGGACGATGTTCTGCGCGTTGTTGTAATGGGCCTTTATCGCGATGATAACAAGGTCCGTGAATACAACGTGGATGAAGCCATCAAATTAGTGACCTTGAAACTGGTCGGATACACGGAAGTTATGCACGTCCTTCATTCAAAGATGCGACCGGACGCTTCTATCCTCCTTTTTGGCGGGCTCGCTAAAGATCAGCCTTATCCTGGCTCGACGACGATCACCACCGTCAATGGAGCCATGTCCACGCTCATCAATTCTCTCGCTGTTGAACTTTCCCCCATCCGCGCCAATGCGATTCACCCCGGGCAGGTTGGCGATTCTCCTGTGTGGGCGGCAAAACCGAAAGAAGTGATCGATAACCTGAAATCCCGCACCGCCATGGGCAGACTCGTCACCGTTGCCGAAGTGACCGATGCCGCAGTTTTCCTTCTGGAGAACGGCGGCGTTAATGGCGTCAACCTGCGTGTGGATGGCGGAAGGATGATGAAGTAATTTTCCATGTCATTGCGAGGGCAATACTCTTTCGCTCGAATCAACCCCTAATATCAAGAGATTGCTTCGCCAGCTAGCGCCTCTTCGCAATGACAAATTAACATTATGACAAACAAAACCCTCCTCAAAAATGGCGTTGTCCTGACCCTCGATAAGAAAATCGGCAACTTTCACCAAGCCGATGTGCTGATCGAAGGGACGAAGATCTCGGCGGTTGCCCCGAACCTTACCGCAGAAGGCGCGCAGGTCATTGACGCTTCGGACATGATCGTCATGCCGGGTTTCGTCGATACGCATCGCCACATCTGGGAGGGGACTCTAAGGAACATTGCCACAGACCTCCCGTTGGAAGGGGAAGCGGGGTATCGGTCTGTAGTTCTGAACACGCTGGCCCCTGTCTATCGTCCTGAAGATGCCTATGTTGGCAACCTGGTAGGTTTGTATAGTGCGCTCGATGCAGGCATCACCACGATCCTGGATTGGTCGCACATTCAGGCGACGCGTGAACATGGCGATGCGATCGTCAAGGCTTTACAGGAATCCGGTATCCGCGCGGTATTTGCGTATGGCTACCCCGCATGGAAAGAACCGGATGCAAATCAAGATATGTGGGTGCGCGATATCGCCAAGCAATATTTTTCATCGAAAGATCAATTGCTGACATTCGCCCTCGCGCCACAAGGACCTGAGGTCACTTCACTGGAAGTCGCCAAAGCGAATTGGCAGTTGGCACGTGAACTAGACGCGCGCATCACGGTGCATGTAGGTGTCGGCGCAGCTGGCAGACAAGGCAAACTCGCTGCAATGGGTAAATCTGGTTTGCTCAAGGACGATACGACGTATGTTCATTGCACCACACTGAGCGATGAAGAGATCAAAATGATCGCTGATACAGGCGGGACGATCTCCATTTCTGCTCCCACCGAAATGATGATGGGACACGGGTTGCCGCCAATCCAAAAATTCATTGATGCAGGCTTACGTCCCAGCCTGAGTGTTGACGCGGAGACGAACATGACCAACGACATGTTCACGCAGATGCGCACTGTAAACTCTTTGCAGAAGTCTGTGATCTTTGAGAAGAAACTGGCCCGCAAAGGTGGGTTGGCCGCCTTCCTCTCCGCCCGGGATGTGATCGAATTTGCCACGATCGAAGGCGCGCGAGCCAACGGCCTGCTCGATAAAGCAGGTACGCTTACTCCCGGCAAACAGGCCGATCTTATTCTATTGCGCACCGACCGGCCGAATATTTTGCCCGTCAATGATCCTGTCAGCGCGGTGACGTGGGGCATGGATACCAGCAATGTGGATTCGGTCTTTGTTGCCGGTAAAGCGCTTAAGCGCGGCGGGAAACTCTTGAACGTGGATCTGGATGTGTTGATGCAAAAAGCTTACGCCTCGCGCGATTACAT
>DAOQBX010000292.1:0-3179 GCA_035340155.1 Anaerolineales bacterium
CCGCTGCCTCGAGCAGCGCGTGCCGGCGGCCGCGGCGAGCCGCTACTACGCCGCGCGCGCGCGCGTGTGCTTCGACGTGCGGACGAAGATGCCGACCCGCGTCAGCGTGTGGGACGGGCAGGACCAGCTGCTCGAGGACTACGGCTACGCGCAGACGAAGCTCGACGTCGGGCTGACCGACCTCGACTTCGACCCGGGCAACCCGGCGTACCACTTCTAGCGCGCGCGGCGGCGCCGCAGGCGGAGGTGGCGCAGGAGGTGTCGCGATTGCCGCTCAAGATGGGATCCCAGAACAGCGCTTCACCCAACTGGACCAAAGCCGGGTTCGCCGCCTTAGGGTTGGTCGGCGACTGAACATTGGATCGTTCCATCAAGTAGGCGAGTTTTACATCAGGGTTGTTGGAATACACGCGCAGGTCAAAACTCCACGAGCGGATGTAATCCATAAATGTGGGGCGAGTGGATACTTGTGAGGTCGGTGCTGTTTGCAATACTTCCAGCGATGTTTCCTGCCCGAAAGGATATTGCAACTTGTAGCGCTGGTCTGCGCGGACATTCTCAAAAGTTTGTTCTGTGCCGTCGTTCCAGCGGATGCGTAGGTCTGCGTTTTGCTCCGCGCCGAGGCCGAAGTTCAACTCCAGGGCATTGCCCGCCATCACGCTCGACCCGTTGATGATCTCCTGCATTTGGGAGCCATCTTTCGTGGTGAGGTAGACGCGCGCGCCGACTGCGTCGCGGTTGACCGGCCCGGCGCCTTCCAATTCGATGGAAAGCCAGTGGGCATCACTGACCTGTCCTTGCTGATTCCTGTACAGCCGGTACCCTTCATCCATATTTCCGACGACGAGATCCACCCAGCCGTCATGGTCATAATCCGCATAGGCCACGCCGATGCTCATGCGCACGTCGGTGGATTCGTCGTTGCAGGCGATGGAGGTAAAAGTGCCGTCGCCGTTATTCTGAAAAAGTCTATTCGCGCCCACATCCTTGTGGTCGGTGGTGTCTGCGAGGGCAAGATAGAGATCGCGCCAGCCGTCGTTGTTGTAATCGAAAAAGACCGCGCCCCAGCCAATGCCATTGGACACTTGTACGCCCGTACTCTCGGCAACCTCAGCGAAGGTTCCATCGCCCTGATTCTTCAACAACTCCATCGGCCCGACATTGGAATAATAGAGGTCTTGAAAGCCGTCGTTGTTGTAATCGCCTACGGCCAACCCCATTCCGAACAACCTTGAATCCGCATGGGCATCTTTGGCGATCTGGGTGAAGCACCAACCCTGACAACCCGGCCCGTCATTGCGGAAGAGTTTGTTGCCAGTGGGGTTCACGAATTCGTCATTGACGAGATAGATGTCCGGGTCGCCGTCGTTATCGATGTCTGTGAAACTGGCGACGAAGCCCGCGCCGTTGGTCGCGCCGCCCAGGTAATCGGAGACATTGGTGAACCTGCCGTCACCGTTGTTCTGGTAGAGCGAGTCGGGGTCGGCGTCCATCGGGCGTCCGCATTTCGGGTAGCACGACCAGTTGGCGATGTACAGGTCCAGAAAGCCATCGTTATTGAAATCGCCCCATGAAGCGGTCTTGCTGTTGTATTCGTCGCGAATACCCGCCTGTGTGGTGACATCCACAAAGTCCTGGCCATTTTCGTTATGGAAGAGATGGTCTGCGCCCCAGGTAACGACGATCAGATCCTTCCAGCCATCATTATCATAATCTGCAAAAGAAGCGCCTTGCGAATAAGTGTTGAACAGCTCAACTGCGCCGGATAGGTCAGACACGCTGAAAGTTCCGTCGCCATTATTGTGATATAGGGTGTTCTTTGCGATCGGGTCCGTTACGTACAGGTCGAGCCAGCCATCATTATCATAATCGCCCCAGGCTTGTCCTGCCGTCATTTCGATACCTGCAACGCGATTGTTGGTCACGCCCGCTTTGCGACTGACATCCGCAAAGACGGGCGGTTCTTCCTCCGGGGTTGTGGATACAAAACGAAGATAGCCCTGTGTCAGTACCAGGGCTATTCCCGTAACGATCAAACTGATTGCAGCCAACAAACGCCGCATTAAATCACTCTTTGACTGCGCCCGCCGTCAACCCACCTGCGATCTGGTCCTGCAGAGCGAGATAGATGATCATGATGGGCAGCGCGCCGAGCAGGGCACCCGCGGCGAACACGCCCCACTTCTGGTCGAATTGCCCGGCGGTGAACAGCTGCAAACCAACCATGATGGTGTACTTATCTGCGTCGCTTAGAAGGATGCGCGCAAGCAGAAAGTCGCCATAGGTGCCGATGAAGGAAAGGATGCCGATCACGATCAGGATCGGGCGCAGAAGCGGAAGCAATAAATTCCAGAAGATCTGGAAGTGGGAGGCGCCATCCACCATGCCCGATTCGTCGATGGCGCGGGGGATGGTGTCGAGGTAGCCTTTCATCAACCAGATGTTGATGCCCATCGAACCGCCCAGGTATACAAGGATCAAACCGGCATGTGTGTTCAAGCCAATGGCGGGGATGATCTCACCGGCCTGGAAGACCAACACGTAAATGGCTACCAAAGCCAGCAGGTTGGGGAAAACCTGCAACAACAGGATGCCTTTGAGCATGGTCACGCGTCCGGCAAAGCGCATGCGCGAGAAGGCGTAAGCAGCCATGGTGGTGATACTCAAACTAAGGATCGTGGATATGCTCGAAACCTTTACGGAGTTGAAGACCCATAACTTGAAGTCCAGGCCGCTGAACTTGTAATCCGGATCCATGCCGAAGAGACGGATGTAATTTTGGAAACCAGCCTTGGCCGGGATGAAGGTCTGAGTGGCCAGGGATTGAGAACTGTCGAGGGAGGCAGAGATGATCCATAGCACGGGAAAGACCGCAAAGAAGATCAAAAACAATGCTACGATCAAACGCAGAGTCACACTAAGTCGTTTCTGGAACTTTTGCGAGGTGCGCAGCCGTTCGTAGTTTTGCGAGAAATTAGACATTTTCGCTGACCTCCTCCCACATGTTGGTGAAGCGGTATTGCAGCAAGGTGATCGTTCCGACGATCATGAATACGACAATGGAAATGGCGGAGGCAAGACCGTATTGAACGCCGCGACCGCCGCTTTCAAACGCGAGCTTGTAAACGTAGCTGATCAAAATATCTGTATGGCCTGCCTGGGTGGATGCGCCGACGATT
>DAOQBX010000293.1:0-3172 GCA_035340155.1 Anaerolineales bacterium
ATGTCAAAGTGGTCATCCTAACTTCAATGGGCAAGCGCGGCGATGCGTCACGCCTGGAAGCGCTGGGTTGCTCTGGCTACCTGCTCAAACCGGTCAAGCAGCAGATGCTTTATGAAGCGTTGCTGGCCGTCCTCAACCGCAAAGAAGAGGATAATTCCGGTATTGTGACCCGGCATGTGATCTCCGAAAAACGCGCGACCGGCCGGCGCGTTCTGCTGGCCGAAGATAATGCCATCAACCAAAAGATCGCGGTCGCGATGCTGCAAAAAGGCGGCTACTCGGTGGATGTGGCCGAGACCGGGAAAGAAGCCTTTGATAAAGCGGTCTCCAACGGGTACAGCGCGATCCTGATGGATGTTCAAATGCCGGAGATGGACGGTTATGAGGCAACCCATCATATTCGCGATTGGGAGTCCGGGCGAAATCGCCATATCCCCATCATCGCCATGACCGCTTACGCCATGAAAGGTGACCGCGAGAGATGCATCGAAGCGGGCATGGATGATTATGTCACCAAGCCCATCGAGTCGCGCATTGTTTACAATGTCCTGGAGCGTTGGATGGAAAGCCTTGCCGCGCTGGAGGAACCCAAACCAGT
Organism: Anaerolineales bacterium; assembly: GCA_035340155.1. Classification (GTDB taxonomy): domain Bacteria; phylum Chloroflexota; class Anaerolineae; order Anaerolineales; family Villigracilaceae; genus Villigracilis. The sequence continues at coordinate 599 of DAOQBX010000293.1, forward strand.
CACTCTGGATGATGCGAACTTTGTCTTAAACGACATGGGGGATGGCCTGTTCGGCGAGGAACCTTCAACCGCTTCCTTCCGGGCCGAGGAATTGGAGCCGCTCTTTGAGCCGCCTCTTCCGCCCGAAATTCCTGTAGACCTCGAAGCCGCACTCTACCTCTTTGACAATGACCGCAAGTTCATGACCGAAATGACCATGGATTTTCAGTCCCACCTTCCCGGGCGGATCACCGAGATCAGATCAGCCTTTGCAGATGGCGACATCAACCGGCTCTACCGGCATGCTCACACGCTCAAAGGTATTTCGATGAACTTCAAGGCTCTGTATCTATCCGAGTTGGCTGCCATGTTGGAGCAACTATGCAAGCACGAAAAACTTTCCAACGCCCCGGCGTTGATCGAAATGCTCGAAGTGGAAACCACCCGTGTGCTGGATTATCTTGATAAAAATCTCTTGAATTCAGGAGGAACGAAATGATACGAGTATTGGTCATTGACGATGAGCCTGTTAACCATCAACTGGTTGCCAAGGCTCTGGAATCGTTGGATTGTCAGATCTCCTATGCGGAAGATGGAACCACGGGTGTTACCCGCGCCCGCACCTTGAAACCGGATATCATCATCACCGACGTGATCATGCCAGATATCAACGGCTATGAGGTGACACATTTGTTGCGCCGCGAACCACAGTTCAGCGCCACGCCGATCATTGTCCTTACTGCCCAGGCAGGCCTGCAGGATAAGCTTAGAGCCTTTGAAGTCGGCGCGGATGATTACCTGAGTAAACCGTTCGAACCCGCCGAACTGCTTGCCAGGGTTCAATCCCTTGTGCGCCGGGCGGAATTGCTCCACTCGGCCGTTGCGACCAAAGGGCCCGCGCAAATGGCAGAAGTGATCGCAGTTCATAGTTTGCGGGGCGGAACAGGTTGTTCCACATTGGCTGTTAATTTGGGTTTGTCTATGGCCGCCTTGTGGTCTGATACCATCCTGCTTGATCTGACGATGACTGCCGGTCAGGTGGCCTTGATGCTTAACAAGAATCTCCGCCGTACCTGGGCCGATATTTCCCGCTTCAAATCGGGTGAGTTGGATATGGAGATCCTTGGCAGCGTCATCAGCAGCCACGAGGCGGGTCTTTCCTTCATCGCCGCTCCTACTTTCCCGGATGAAGGCGATTTCCTGCGAGGTGAAACTCTCACTTGGGCTATTTCCATTCTCAAGGAGCATTATCAATACATCATCTTGGATCTGCCGCATGACTTTAGCGAGATCTCCTTGAGCGCGCTGGATGCAGCGGATGTGGTTCTGATGGTCGCTTCGCCGGATATGGCCTCGGTTCGCGCCTCCGCCGCAGCGCTGGATGCCTACGGAAAACTCGGCTACCCGACAGAAAAGATCAAGCCTGTGTTGAACGCCACCTTCCCGCGTTCCAGCCTGGCAAAGGATAAGGTCGAGGCTGCGCTGGGAATGGGTTTTGTCGCTTCCATTCCCTACGTAGTTGACACTGTTCTGGAAGCCATCAACCTCGGGCGGCCCCTGGTGCTGGATAAACCCAAAGAGAATATTTCAGCGTTGCTTGAAGACTTTGCGTTTTTCCTAAGCAAGCCTGAGCATAAAAAATCGAAGCCTGAAAATCCTTCCGAGGCATGGCTGCGGGTTTACAAGCGATATCAGGATAGGAAGAAATAAGCCAATAAAAAAAGAGCCCCGAATAAAAAGTTCGGGGCTCTTTTCTATTTCAGCAAGTCTTTCAACTTCGCAAAAGGCGAGTCGGATTCTTCTGGCCGGTGCCCGCAATCCTTCTCGTTCAAGTTCTGCCCGCATTGCGGACAAAGGCCTTTGCAATCCGGCTGGCAAAGGGGATTGATGGGAATTTCAAGCAGCGCATATTCGCGCAACAATTCTTCCACATCAAGGTGGGCATCCTCCGGCAGCAGCAGATCGGATTCGGTGACGGAGCGCTGGTCGAACGCGTACATCTCGGTGAACTCCCAATCGAGTTCCTGCTCGAAGTCTTTGAGGCAGCGCGAGCAGTTGAGCGTGGTTTCCGCCGAGAAGTTCCCCTGCGCGATCAGCCCCTGCGGCGTCTTGCCGACATTTACCAGCCCTTCGAAGTTTCGCAGTTCAAGGTCATCGCCAAGGACCGCCTTCTCGAGATCAAATGGGAAATCGTGGTTGTAACCGATCTCCTCATGGATGATAAAGCCGACATTAAAGCGAAAGGGTTTTCGTGGATTGGTCATGGGGATTCAAAGTTTGGAACAAGAGTTGAGAAAAGAGTGTCAGTTGAATTTTTTTTTGCATGTCATTGCGAGGGGGGCGAAGCAATCCTGCAATTTTCACCGGAAATTGCTTCGCCAGTTTTGTGCAAACAAGAACGGCGGCTCGCAAAGACATACCATTATGTGTTTTGCAGGCAGACCTTAGATCTTGCGATCCACAATATACCTGGCCAGATTCTCCAGCGCATCGCGTTCGGCGCAGGTCTCGACCGTATTCAAACTGGCAAGGGCGCGCTCCACATGTTTCTCTGCTTCATTCATGGCGAGTTTTGCCGCGTTGCTCGCGCGGATG
>DAOQBX010000294.1:0-3170 GCA_035340155.1 Anaerolineales bacterium
CCCGTTCCATCATGGGCGAAGAAGCCTTCAAAGCAACCGGCTGGCGTATTCCGTTCCTGATCTCCATCGTTCTCGTCGGGCTTTCATTGTGGATCCGCTATTCTTTGCGTGAGTCTCCCCTGTATGTGAAACTCAAGGAAAAGAAACAGATCTCCAAGAACCCCATCAAGGAAAGTTTCGGCAACCCCTATAATCTCGGCTTCGTGCTCCTGGCTCTCTTCGGCGCCACCATGGGACAGGGCGTGGTGTGGTACACCGGGCAATTCTATGCTTTGTTCTACCTGCAGAAGATCTATGGTGTATCGCTTGTGGATTCCAACCTGATCGTAGGAGCCGCATTGCTGTTCGGGACTCCGTTCTTTGTGCTTGTCGGGCATCTCTCCGATAAATACGGCCGAAAACCCTTCATGATGGCTGGCATGGCTTTGGCCGTACTGACCTGGCTGCCCATCTACCAGACCATGGCCAAGTTTGCCCCATTCGTCAACTTCAGCGCGGCGGCAGATGCGGTGAACACTCCCAACCCTGGGTACAGCCCCTTCATGCTTGGATTCCTGGTCTTTATCCAGGTACTCTATGTGACCCTGGTCTACGGCCCGATCGCAGCCTTCCTGGTGGAACTCTTCCCCACCAAGATCCGTTACACCTCCATGTCGCTTCCCTATCACATCGGCAATGGTGTTTTCGGCGGACTTGTGCCAATCATCGGTCTCACCATGATCCAAAAGACCGGAAACAACTACGCCGGCTTGTGGTACCCGATGATCATCGCCGGGGTCTGTTTCCTGATCGGTATGTGGAAACTACCCGAGACCAATCATGTAGATATCAGTTCCGACTCTTCAGTGGCAACGGTGGGAGCCAGGACACAATCTTAACGCGGGAGAATTGGCACATGCCCATTTCATTCCGATAGATCCAAACATAACCATAGATACTTGCCGGGAGCTGCTCTCCCGGCAAGTATCTATCCTCCGCAAAAGGAGATGGACTCATGACTCTCATCAGCCCGACCGTCAACCGCTGGATACAGGAAGGCAGGGAGAACCCCGAAGCGTTCTGGGAAAAGGCCGCCAAAGAACTGCACTGGTTCAAGACCTGGGATCGCGTGTTCGAATGGAATTATCCGAATTTCAAATGGTTCAGCGGGGCGCAGACCAACCTGGCTTATAACGCGCTCGACCATCATGTCAAGCGAGGCTGGGGCGGTCATACCGCACTGATCTACATGAATGAACGCGGGGAGCGCCGCTTATTCACCTTTGCTCACATGCTTTATGAGGTCAAACGGATTGCCGCCGCCCTGCGCGGCATGGGCATCCAAAAAGGCGACCGCATCACGATCTATATGCCGACCTGCCCGGAGGCGATCATGTTGATGCTGGCTACAGTACGCATTGGCGCGATCCACTCTGTTGTTTTTGCTGGCTTTGGTGAAAATGCATTGGGTGACCGTATACAAGCCAGCGGCTCGCGGCTCGTTTTCACCACAGATATCACCTTCCGCAAAGGAAAGGATGTGCCGCTCAAAGGCATTGTGGATGGCGCGCTTGAAGGCACTCCTACAGATGTTGAACACATCATCCTTCTCAAACGCGGCACCGGTGATGTGCCCATGAAAAGCGGGCGTGATTTGACCTGGGATGAATTCCTGGAACGTGCGGTGGGGCAAAACAGCGACTGTGTACCGATGGAAGCCAATGAACCAGCTTTCATCCTCGCCACCTCCGGAACAACGGCCAAACCCAAACTTGCGATCCATACACATGGCGGATATCAAGTCCATATCACCAGCATGGCTCGTTGGGTCTTTGGCTTGAAACCCACAGATGTTTGGTGGGCCACCTCCGATATCGGTTGGATCGTCGGCCATAGTTACATCGTCTATGCGCCGTTGATCGTAGGATGCACGACTCTTGCCTTCGAAGGCGCGCTGGATCATCCACACGCTGAAGCGAATTGGCGCATCGCCATCGAGGAGTTTGCGGTCAGCGGCGTGTTCACATCACCGACCGCTGTCCGCTTGTTGATGCGCTACGGCGACGAACCACTCAGCCGCGTCAATCATGATTATCTCGAACGGATCTTCTGCGCGGGTGAAGTGCTGAACGCTCCTGCGTGGGATTGGCTCCAGAACAAAATGCTGGGGAATAAAATTCCCGTCATTGATCACATGTGGCAGACTGAAACCGGCGGACCGGTCTTTGGCAACCCGTATGGGATCGGCATGCTTCCGACCAAGGCGGGCTCGGCCACCATTCCGCTTCCAGGCATTGAAGTGGCAGTTTTAACGCCCGAAGGCGAACCCTGCGCTCCGAATGAAAAGGGCATCATGGTCATCAAACGACCCTTCCCTGGCCTGACTCCCGCTTTGTGGGGTGAACCGGAACGTTACGGCAAGGATTACTGGTCAAAGATCCCCAATGTGTATTACACCGGCGACTCGGCGCACATCGACGAAGATGGATACGTCTGGTTCGCAGGCCGTGCGGATGAGATCATCAAGATCGCCGGTCATCGCATCGGCACCATTGAAGTGGAAACAGCGTTCTTGAAGCATCCGGCCGTGGCAGAGTCTGGCGTGATCGGTCACCCTGACGAACTGCGCGGCGAGGTTATATCTGCCTTTGTGCTGCTGAAAAACGGACAAACTCCTTCATCCCAACTTAAGAAAGAACTCATTGAAACCGTCCGCCACGAACTCGGACCGGTGGCTGTGATCGGCGAATTGAACTTTGTCAGCATGCTGCCCAAGACGCGCTCCGGCAAGATCATGAGGCGCGTGCTCAAGGCCGTCACCCTGGATAAAGACCCCGGCGACATCACCACCATCGAAGACGAGGGATCGGTCACCGAGGCGAGGCAGGCCTGGCAGCAGATGAAGGACGACCTGGCGAACAACCCAGCCTAAGGTCACGGCGCGAAGCGATACGCAATTCATCAAAAGCGGATTAAAATAATCGCTATATTTAAATTCAGACAGGAGGCACTCATGGCGAAGAAGAAGGAAATGGAAGGCGAAGTCTATTATCCATCTGAGCAGGTTGTGGCGCAGGCTCGTCTAAAAGATTGGGACGAGCTGGCAGAAAAAGCAGATAAAGACCTGGAAGGTTTTTGGGCTGCCGAAGCCTCTGAACTGGAATGGTATAAAAAGTGGGACACGGTTCTTG
>DAOQBX010000295.1:0-3160 GCA_035340155.1 Anaerolineales bacterium
AATGCTCAAAGGTGCTTTCCACAGAATAGCCATGAGAGCCGCGCGGCTTCTCACTCTCGCCGTGCCCGAGCAGGTCCAGGGCATATCCAGCGTACCCGGAGGCGACCACTTCCGGCAGGAGATCGTCCCAGTCGTGGAGGGAAGCGGCCAGCCCATGCACCAGAAGGATCGGCTGCCCCTCCCCACTCTGTACATAATTCACTTTTTGATCGTTCCCAAGTCGCATGCTGCGATACACGAGACTCTTTTCATTCATCACTGTCATAACATCCTGCAAGGTTCGCCCGGATGTTTCCACCCGGGCTTGTGGTTTTCTACAATAATAATTGGAATCCGCGCACAGGTCGATTCCAATTTCGCAAGTCTACTCGCCTGCGATCTGTTTTCCGTAGCGTTTGGCCAGTTCTCGCCGCAACACTTTGCCGATGAAGGTGCGCGGGAATTCATCCATGAAGATGACGAAGCGCGGCACCAAATGCGGCGGCAGGCGGCGCTTGCAATAGGCTTGAATCGATTCGGCGCTCGGCTTTTCCCTGCCTGTGATCACAAAGGCAAAGGGACTGCCCGCCACCGCCACCACCGCCACCTCCTTGACCTGTGGGATCTCGTAGATCACTTCTTCCACATCGCGCGGGAAAGCTGGTTCCTTGCCGGTCTTCTCCGGGTACCACATATCGGCCTTGCGGGCGATGATACGGAAGAAGCCATCCTCATCCATCTGCGCCACATCACCGGTGAGAAGCCAACCGTCATCGGTCAGGGCAGACCGGGTGGCGGCCTCGTTCTTCCAATAGCCCATCATCACCTGCGGGCCGCGGATGGCAAGTTCGCCGATCTGACCTGGTTCCACTTCCTTTTGCCCGGTCTTCAAATCCACGATGACGGCATGGGTCGAAGGCAGCGGCACACCGATCGTGCCCACGCGGCGGTTCTTGCCCATCGGGTTGGCATGGGTCACAGGCGAGGCCTCGGTCAGGCCATAACCTTCCACCAGTTTCCCTTTGGTGAGTTTTTCAAAAGCCTCCTGTACTTCCACAGGCAGAGGCGCAGAACCGCTGATGCAGGCTTTGATGGACCCAACGCCATATTTGCGCACGCCGCGAAAGTTGTTGATGGCTACATACATGTTCGGCACGCCGGGGAAAATGGTCGGCCGGTATTTCTTGATGGCTTTCAACACATCCAACACCTGGAATTGCGCCTTCAAGATCAACGTCCCGCCCAGAGAGACCGGGACGTTCAAGGCTGTGGTCATACCGTAACTATGGAAGAACGGCACCACACACAGGAAGCGCTCGCGGCCTTCCTCGGCGCGCGGCAGCCAGTGACGGGTTTGCAAAGCGTTCGCCACCAGGTTACGTTGGGAAAGCATCACTCCTTTGGATTGGGCCGTCGTCCCGCCGGTGAACATGATCACAGCCAGATCTTCGGGAGTCACATCCACGGTCGGCGATTTTGTATCCTGCTGGGCCAGCCAGCGGTTCCAGTGCAGGGCATTGGGCAGGTCCAGTCCACGGTTGCGCCAGCGGGAAATGAAATATTTCCAGCGCGGCAAATAATCGGCCGGGTCGGTCAATACAACATGCGGCACACCGGTGGCCTCTTTAATTTGCCTGGCCAGACCAGACCAGGTGGAGAGAGTCACAAGCACACTCGCATCAGCCTCTTTGATCTGACGGATCAATTCCTCCGGCTCGATCATCGGCGGCGTCAACACCACCACTGCACCCGCCTTCAACGCACCGTAATATCCGACCACCATCTGGGGGACGTTCGGAAGCAGCAACACCACGCGCGCACCCTTGCCAAGTCCCTGCGCCAGCAGGGCGTTCGCAAAGCGATTGACCTCGTGGTTCAACTGCCGGTAGGTCAGTTTTGCGCCTTCAAAGTACACCGCCGGCCGGTTGGGGAAGCGCCGCACAGATGAGCGCAGTAAATGATGCACCGGAATGCGGGGCACATCCACTGTATAGGGAACGCCCTCCTCATAATGATTAAGCCAGGCGCGTTCACGCTTTAATTCTTCACGCGCCGATTTCGTGTTGACCAGTTCCTTGTCACGCCAGGATTTTTTGGACTCGCCTTTGAGGAAACTGGCAATCGCCCGATCCACGGCTTCGCGCCGCTCCAACATGACCATGTGGCCGGATGCGCCAATATCGATGTCTTCCGCGCCGGGAATGGAGCCAGCCACTTTTTCGAACAACGGACGGTCGAAGACCAGGTCACGATGCCCGCGAATGACCATGACCGGCACGCTGAGTTGTGCGAATTTATCCCAACCCACCCACTTAGACAGGTTGCGGTGATAGAACTCGCGCAGGGCGTGCGGCGGTGCGTGCAGCCAGGCCCGCGTGAAGGGACCGATGAGTTTCAAGACCGAGACCGGCAGGTTCAGGCCGAGTTTGAAGAGCGGACTCAACTTGAATTCACCGGCGGTGGCGATGATGATCAGTTTTTCAATATGGTCAGGGTGATTGAGGGCATAGTCTGTGACCACAGCGCCGCCAAAGGAGTGACCCACCAAAACAAACGGCGTGGATACTTTCAATTGGGTCAGCGCAGTCTCCAGGTCCAGTTGGATGCGCGGCATATCATAGCCGGTGGAAGGTTTATCGGAGAGACCATGTCCGCGCATATCCAGTGCGATGACGCGGCTATCCAATGCGAACTTCTGCATTTGGTATTGCCATTGTTCAGCCTTGCCTCCAAAGCCGTGGATGAACACGATGGTACGCTTCGGGCTCTCCGGCGAAACGTCGATGGCGGAAAGACGGACAAGCGGGTCGGACGAGATGCGGATTTCATGCCGGTAGAGGTCGAGGTCTATGTCCATGAAAGAAGTTTACATGAGGCGGGCATGAATGTCAATTTTTCTGATGAAATTAGACATATAATTGGAGGATCATGAGCCTTGAAAAAGCAGTGGAAGCCATCATCAAAGAAGCGCAGGAGCGCGGCGAATTCGATAACCTGAAAGGCATGGGGCAGCCGCTCGACCTTTCGGCTTATTTCGAGTCGCCGGAAGATGTGCGGATGGCGCATTCCATGTTGAAGAACGCAGGCATGGTCCCGGTCGAGGTGGAGTTGCTGCAGGAGATCGCCGCCCTGAAGGAACGGCTGGATGGAACCTTTGATGAGGCGCAGCGCCGAAAGATCA
>DAOQBX010000296.1:0-3158 GCA_035340155.1 Anaerolineales bacterium
GAGGCCAACGTGCAGCGCGGGCTGGAGCCTTTGCGGAACCTCGGGCGCTTGAGCGTGGCCAATCTGCAAAAGATGCTGGAAGAGGAAAAGTTCGATTGCCGCTACCAACAGACCGGCATCATCTCACTCTTCAAGGATGAGAAGGCTTTTGCCGAAGGGCGGCACGAGGCCGAGTTCCTGCTCAAGAACGGCATTCCCACCGCCGTGCTGGATAAAGCCGCCCTGCATGCGCTTGAGCCGATCGCGTTGGACAGTGTCATCGGTGGTGTGCATTACACTGGCGACTCGTTCATGAATCCCGGCCTCTTCCTCGCAGAGTTGGCGCAGCGCGTCCGGGCGATGGGCGCCGAAGTGTACGAGAACACAGCCGTCACCGGATTTGGATCAGCGAATGGAAAGGTCACGAAGGTGCGTACCGCTTCCGGCGAGTTCGAAGCGGAGCATATCGTCCTCGCGGCGGGGGCGTGGTCTCCCATCGTTGCGCGCGACCTGCGGCTTCGTCTGCCCGTCCAGCCTGCGCGTGGATACAGCCTTACTGTGTCGGCGCCGAGCCGAATGCCGCGCCATGCCTTCATCCTTGGCGACAGGCGCGTGGCCGTTTCGCCGTATGGCGAGTTGCTGCGCATCACCGGGCGGCTGGAAGTGGGCGAGTACAGCACCACGCCAGATCCGCGCTGGCTGGCCCGGCTGGAAAATTTTGCGCGCGAGTATATTGTGCTGGACGAAAAACTGGATGTGAAGGAGACCTGGGCCGGGCTGCGGCCGGTGACGCCGGATGGCATCCCTGCCATTGGGCGCTCACCGCTTCATTCCAATCTGACAGTGGCCACCGGCCATGCGATGGTGGGTCTCTCGCTGGGGCCGGGCACAGGCCAACTCGTCATGGAATTGGTCAACGGGCAACAGACCGCCTTCGACACAAGACCCCTCAGCCTGGAACGGTTCGGATGAATAAATATCGCTCTCATGAAAAGTCTCATGAGAGCGATCGGTTTAAAAAGAAACCCTTCTTCAGGGTGGTGTGAAAACCAGGACGCGCTTCTATAATTTCTAAAACGAATTGTGGAGGAGCACGCATGAAGAGGATGCTTTTATTGTTTTACCTGGCAGTGTGGATGGCGGCTTGCGCTCCCGCACCGACGCCCGAGCCGACGGTCACACCTGAACCCACCCTGATCCCAACCCCCGAGGCGACCATGACCCCTGAACCGATAATGGAAACGACATTTCAACCCGAAGGCCTGAAAGACCCCTACGGTATTGCGGTAAATTCGCTGGGGCAGATCTATATCAGCGATGCCGGGAATGAACGCATCCTGGTCCTGGATGCGGATGGCAACCTGATAGCAACGTGGGATTCTAAAGGCAGCGGCGAAGGCGAATTCAACACCTTTGGCTTTGGCGGGTTGGCGATCGATTCCAATGACAATGTTTTCGTGGTGGATAACGGCAATCATCGCATTCAGAAATTTGACCCGGATGGCGGGTTCCTCGCTCAATGGGGCAATGAAGGAAAAGGGAACGGTCAGTTCGTACGCGCCATCGGCATTGCAGTGGATAAAGAAGGCAATGTCTACGTCACCGACGATGGCAATCCCTTCGTGCAGAAGTTCGATAACGACGGTCACTTCTTGATGAGGTTCGGGGGTGAAGGCGAGGCGGAGGGGCAGTTCAGCCATGCCACCGGCATCGCGGTCGATGGGCAGGGGAATATCTTTGTGGCCGATTATGAGAACAAGCGCGTACAGAAATTCGACCCGGAAGGAAAATTCCTGAAGGTTTGGGGCATGGGCGGGGATGTTGGCATTACCGGTATTCCCGAGGCCCTGGTTGTGGATGGGCAGGGGAATGTTTATGTTTCGGATTATTTGCTGGGCCGCATGCAGGTCTTTGACAATGACGGTAATTTCCTGTGGGCACTGGGTGGCAAGCATCTCGCAGAGAATCCATTTCAGCGTCCGACCGGAATTGCCTTTGATGCGCAGGGACGGATCCTGATCGTCAATCAGGTGGGGAACAGTATTTCTGTGCTCCGGCGGTAGGAATCGGCCCGGGAGGGCGAAAATTCTCAAGTTGGGTGTGAAGCGGGTGTTTTTTGGTCAGATCATGATTCCGCAACGTGGATAGTTTGACCAATAAACTAATTCACCTTACAATACCCATCCCATTAAAAACTTTGAGGTATCATTCGCCCGCCATGGACTTTTTAACTTCTCCCTCTCAAAAATTCGATCTGCCCAAGCGCCTGACGCGCCTGGGCGAGTTGGCCACCAACCTGTGGTGGTCCTGGAACCCCGAAGCGGCCCGCTTGTTCGGCCGTCTCGACTATGACCTGTGGGAACGGCTCGGCCATAACCCGATCCGCCTGCTCAATGAAGTGGGCCGCGCGCGCCTGAACCAGGCCGCAAAGGACAAGGAATACCTTGAAGCCTACGACGCGCTCTTCAAGACCTTCGATGCTTACTTTAAAAAAGAGACCTGGTCGCAGAAGACTCATGCCGAACTTCAGGCCCCGATTGCTTATTTCTCTATGGAATACGGCCTGCATGAAACCCTGCCCATTTATTCAGGCGGCCTGGGCGTGCTTTCCGGCGATCACCTGAAAGAAGCCTCCGACCTCGGCCTGCCGTTCATAGCAGTCGGCTTCATGTATGCGCAGGGATATTTTTCGCAGCGCATCAGCGAGGATGGTTGGCAGGAGGCGCTCAACAATCCCCTGACCTTTGAGCACCTGCCGGTCTCGCTCGTCAAACGCGACGGCGTACCTGTGACCGTCACCATCGACTTCCCCGACCGTAAACTTACCGCGCAGATCTGGGAAGTGCGCGTGGGGCGTGTGCCGCTCTACCTGCTCGACTCGAACGTGGAAGGCAACAGCGATCACGACCGTCTGCTGACCGCCCGCCTCTATTGGTCTGACCTTGACCGCCGCATCATGCAGGAGATCTTATTGGGCATTGGCGGCGTACGTGTGCTGCGTGCATTGGGATATCCCCCTGCGGTCTGGCACATGAACGAAGGCCACGCTTCCTTCCTGACCCTGGAGCGGATCCGTGAACTCGTAGCAGGGGGCGTCGCCTTTGAAGATGCCGCCAAAAAGACCCTCGGGCAGAATGTGTTCACCACCCATACTCCGGTCCCGGCGGGCAACGATGAAT
>DAOQBX010000297.1:0-3141 GCA_035340155.1 Anaerolineales bacterium
GCGGTCATCGGTGATGGCGAAATAGATCTCCTGGTCGATGGCTGAGGCTTCATCCACCAGCACCTTGCGGACGGGGAGACCCTTGATCTCCATGCCCAGTATCTGGGTCGCCAGTTGTTCGGCTTCCGCGGGGTCTTTGGCAAGCTTTACACCGCCTGCCTTGCCGCGTCCACCGACCAGCACCTGCGACTTAACGACAACACGACCACCGAGCTCTTCTGCAATTTGTTTTGCTTCCTGAGCGGTGGTCGCGACGCGTCCCTTGGGGATGGGGATGCCGAATTTCGAGAAAATATTTTTTGATTGGTATTCGTGGAGTTTCATTCTGCTCCCTCGGGGGATATATTTTTTGCTGAAAGCATCGGCATTATACCACCTTCAAAATACACAAAAGTGACAAAAAACAGGTATTCCCAAGGGGGAATACCTGTTTTGATCTCCTGAAAATGTTATGGAAGGGTAAACCTCACCACACGATTGAAGACCCCATCTGAGACCCAAACATGTCCCTCCGCATCGACGGCAATGCCGGACGCGCTGCCGAAACCGGTGGTGGTATTGCCATAATCACCCCAGACGCGCACGATCTGGCCTTCCTGGTCGAACTCCATCACGCGGTAGCCTTCAGGATCGGTGATAAAGACATGCAACGCATCGTTGACGGCAATGAACGGTTTGTTCTCCAGTGACTGGCCGAACCAGCCATAGACATCCCATTGCTTGTCGGGTACGAAGGTCAGGCCTGTGTCGCTTTCGATCGGGGTGAAACTTTGGATGCGGCTGTTCCATGTGTCGGTGACATACACGGTTCCATTCTTGTCGAGAGCCACGCCAACCGGTTCATCGAATTGACCAGCATCAAATCCGGCGCTGCCGAACTGGGTGATGAAGTTCCCATCGGCATCGAACACGACGATGCGCTTGTTCCCGGTATCGGTGACATAAACCCTGCCCTGAGCATCCAAAGCCAACCCGCGCGGACCGTAGAAGGATTCAGGGGTCTCTCCCTGGCCGAACGTGCCCCAGGCTTTGATGAACCGGCCTGTGGAGGAGAATTTCTCCACGCGGTGGTTCCAGGTATCGGTTACATAGACTGAGCCATCCGGCCCAACAGCGATGCCCCATGGCTCGTTGAAGGTTCCATCTCCAATGGGTGTGCTGATGCCGTCAGCGAAGGAACCCCATTCCTGGAGAATGTTCCCCTCAAGGTCCAGATGAAGGATGCGGTGATTGCGCGAATCGGCAACGTACAACGTACCATCCTTGGCAAAGGCCATCGAACGCGGCGCATTGAAGGTGACTGGGTTGGGTTGCAGCGAGTCATACACCCTGTCTGCTGAAAGCGTAACGTACTTGCCCTCGGTCGGGTCTTCCTGCGCAGGTCCGGTGATGGGAGCCACGCCATAGTTCCAGATCTGCGAGGCCACGTCCTGGCGGATGTACAGCCGCATTTTGTCTGCAGGTTGCCAGTTGGCAACGTCTAGATCGGAACGGCCATACGCTTGCGCGTACTGGGTATAGTCGCGGTTCAACCAGATTTGGATGATGCCCGCGCGTACCTGTGGATTTGTGAAGGCCTCGCAAACTTTGGTGTAATCCTTGCCCTTGTTCAACTTGAGGATGCTGAACACTCCTGTGCAGGCATAATCTTCAGGGAAGGGCAGGGTGGAGTCGCGGTCACTGACGAGGGTAAAGTAATCCTGCATCGGCCACCACATGCGGATGTAATCGATGCGGTAGTACCCGGGACCAATGGCGGGCTCGATCTTATCGAAGTTCTTTTCGTCGACAACAATGACCACTGAGTCGCGCAGCGAACGCGTGGGTTGGTCGAAGGAACGCTGGTTGGTGAAATCACGCAAATACCAAACGAAAGGCCACGAGACGCCCGTATCCGGCGCGGAGGCGTCATATGCAAGGGCCACACCCATGCCGCCGGTGGTGCGTTTGGAAATTTCCTCGGCCTGCGAAATAACTTCTTTGATGCCTGTCGCGCCATGGGCATAGACGAGGAATTCAGTAGCCTGGTCGTAGGTGATGTATGAAGCGCGGAAAGCGGCGCGCGCTGTAAGGACCGCAAGGAAACCGAAGAACATCAGCGTGAAGACGTGACGGAACTCGCGGAAACTCCACTGGCGCAGGAGATACACTCCCGCCACCGCGCTGAGAACGGATACGATGAGGGGCAAGAGGAAGGCATTGGTCGCCTGCAATTGCTCCAGCGCCTGTCCCTGGAACGGGCGGATGGGGCCGGTGGCGAGGTAGAACGCACGGCTGATGCTCGCGATGAAAATGGCCAGGGTGGTCACAGTCAACGCTACGTTCTGTTCCCTGACCTTGGCCCAATCGAGCGTATCGATAATACGGCCGAGCGCCCAACCAGTGAGCAGGATCATCGGCCAGGTGATGTGAACCGTCAGCCAGGGCATGCGTTCGCCTGCAAAAGAAAAGGCTACAAAACTGAGCAGACTCCACCAGACCAGCAGGCTGAACATGTTAACGAAATTCATGTCACTGGATAGGATGGGCTGCTGTTCTTCTTCCCCCAGAATGAGGACGGGTTCGGGTACGCCAGCCTCTCCACCGACTAGAACCGCTTCTTCCGTGACCTGAACCTGGTCTGCTTCGGTCAGGTTGACCTTACGCCGCCAACCGACGATGATGGCGAGGAACAGGCCGAGCGCAGGCAGGAATTCATAAATGGGAATTTGGATCAGCAGGTAGTAATACCAGGGCTGACTGCCGCGCTCTACGCCCTGTTGGACGAGCCAATACCCCAACGAGCCGATGGTGCCGGTGAAGAAGCCGTCGCTGTTGGTGAAGACGGTGGTGTACAAAATAGTGAAAGGGATCCAAAAGACCAGCGCGGTCTTGAACCATTTCTCCGGATTCCAGAGCAGGCCGGCCGCGATGGCAAGAATAAAGGTCAGCAGCAATAGCGCGCCGATGATCATCAGCCCGCGGGTGTCGCTGCCAAGCGCCTGAATCTCGGGGGCTGTGGTGGGGATCGTCACATTCGTCATGTTGATGAGGAAGGGCGAGAGCTGTGGCAGCACGATCGTGCCGGTGACCATCAGCAGTTCAAAGGACCGGTCATTGCGGATGCGCTCCCAGGTATATCCACGAATGAGATAGTAGGCT
>DAOQBX010000298.1:0-3133 GCA_035340155.1 Anaerolineales bacterium
AGTTCTTCCATGATAGTGAAGGTATCGAGCAGGGCCTGGGTTGGGTGTTCTCCCACGCCATCACCTGCATTGATGACGGGCTTCCTGGCAGCCTTGGCTGCAATGGCGGCTGCGCCGGTTTCGGGATGGCGCAGCACGATCACATCGGCGTAGCATTCCAGCGTGCGGATCGTGTCTGGCAGGCTCTCGCCTTTGGATACCGACGAGTACTTCACCTCATTGATCGGGATGACCGAACCGCCAAGGCGTTCCATCGCCGCTGTGAACGAGGATGAAGTACGGGTGGATGGCTCGTAGAAAAGGTTGGCGAGGATCTTGCCCTTGAGCAGGTCGAAGGTGCCCACGCGCTCGACCATGCCGCGCATCTCATGCGCCACGCCGAAGACGTATTCAAGATCGGCGCGGTCGAATTGCTTGACCGATAAAATGTCCTTGCCGTACCAAGCGGCGTTCTTGTTCTCGCCGAAGGGTAAATAAGGGGATGTGGATTGGGTTGGCATACTTGGGTCTCCTGGTCTTGTTATGGATCATATAAGAAAAAGCCTGACAATCACTTGTCAGGCTTTTTGAGAACGAAAACAAAAAACGAATAATGTGTCCGGTCGGGACTTGTGGAAGGTTTGGAAAGCGGGATTTCCTCGAAACATCGGCGCTGATTATACCTGCATTTACAAACCTGCCAATGGCTCCACGTCCAGCCCGTTGGCGGAGGCGAACTCTTCGAACAGGATCTCGATCTCGTCCAGGAAATGATCGAGCCCTTCCACCCGCTCACTGAAACCGTCCAGCAGGCCCAATTCGTTGCAGGCATTTTTCCAGAACTGGAGATGGTCGCCCTTTAACACGGCGGCGGACAAGGTCCAGGAGTGCAGGGCAGGCCAGAGCGCGGAAAGAGGCGTATCGCCTTCCAGCAGGGCCTTGATGCCTTTCTCGTAATAGCTCAGGCGGGCGGGATGAATGCGCGCATCCACTCCGGCGGTTTCGGAGGCGATCTTGAAGCCTTGTTTCCAATCGGCCAGCCAACCGCTGATGCGGGCTGCATCCACCTGGTTGGCGCCGAGCAGGCCGTATACTGCCGCGATCATGCCGGGGCGTTGAGCCGCTTCGGCGCGGGCGGGGAAGTCCAGCAGCAGCCTGCGCTCCCAAAGGGGCGGGCCGCTCATTTCGGCAATGGCGTTGACAGCGTGGAAAAGCGCCTTCATGTATTTGCGGATCTCTTCGGGTCCGGCTTTGCCGTCGAACTCGGAAAGGTCCATCCAGTTGCCGCGGCCGTGGGATAGCAGGGTCCGGCAGCGCTGCAGGGTAAGCGGGGCCTGCTCGAACTCGAAGCCGGCGCGCAGGCTGGCTTGCACAAAGTCGAAGAATTTTTCGCGTTCGTACAGCAGCACGGGGTCGTACATCTCGTAGCCGAGCCACGGATCGCCGCGCAACTCTCGCGGTGATTTGAACTCATCTTTCGTGCGGCGTGAGATGTCGAGGTGGAAGTCGGGTGTCAGTTTGACGAACTCGCGCACCTGCTTTGGCTGGGTCTTGTGGACGAAGACAATGTCGATATCCGCCGCGCCGCCGAGCATGGGGTCGGGCGAACGCAGGGAACCGCTCAGGTAGGCCGCGACAATATCCGGGTCGTTGTAGGCCCGTTCCTGGACGGTTTCCTTGGCAATGCGCAGAAGAGAATCTCTTGTTACTCGCATGGATACCTGCCTCTAGGGTAGCGGCAGGGCTGGCTGGAAAGGCGCCAACCCCAACGTCTCGCGGATGCGGTTTTCGACCAGTTTGATGTGCTCCGGGTTTTGGATGATGTTCAGGTCGTTGGTCTCGATCTTCAAGATCGGCGTATGGTCAAAGGGTTTGGAGAAAAATTCATCGTAGGCCAGGTTCAATTCGTGGATGTAGGCCCGTTCCATCTGACGTTCGTAGGGCCTGTCGCGAAAGGCGATGCGGTTCATGAGCGTATCGGTGGTGGCCTGTAGATACACCAGCAGGTCTGGTTTGGGGATCTTCTCACCGAGCGCCTCATGCACCTTGTGATACATGTCGAGTTCGTCGCCTTTGAGGTTGATACCCGCAAAGAGCGCATCCTTGGCGAAGGTGTAATCGGCGATCAGGCTCTTTCCGGCTTTGAGGATGTTCGGCACATTATTATTCTGCTGGTGATAGCGGCTGAGCAGGAAGAAGATCTGGGTCTGGAAGGCATACCGCGCGCGGTCACCGTAAAAATCGGAGAGAAAGGGATTCTCTTCGAACACTTCCAATAACACTTCTGCTTCAAAGACCGGCTGTAACAGGCGCGCAAGCGTGGTCTTGCCCACGCCGATCACGCCCTCAATGGCGATATACATGAACAATGTCTCCCGAATGGTATTAATCAAGGATACCATATTTGAATGCAGAATGATGAATGAGGAATAAAGAGCGATTGTATAATTGGCGAATGACAAAGATCTGCATCACGCCATTCGTACAAGGGACGGGCGGCATGGCGTCCTTCCGTTTGAAATTCGAGCAGGGATTAAAAGCCCGGGACATCGATGTGACCCATGACCTGGACGACAGGTCCGACGCGGTGCTGGTCATTGCCGGTACGCGCTTCTTGCCGGACCTGAAGCGGGCGCGGCAACGCGGCATTCGCGTCGTCCAAAGGTTGGACGGCATCAACTGGGTGCAGCGCGTGAAATGGTCTGGACTCAAATACACCGTCCGCGCGGAGTATGGCAACTTCATGCTCTCGCTTATCCGTAATTATTTTGCAGACAGGGTCATCTACCAGAGTCAATTCATCCGCAAATGGTGGGAAGGTGCCTATGGCGCGGGGAAAGCACCTGCCACGGTCATCATCAACGGCGTGGACCTGGACACGTACACCCCCGCAGGCGAGTCCGACCGACCGAATGATATCTATCGTATGCTTTTGCTCGAAGGCAGCCTCGCCCGCGGATTGAACTCCGGTCTCTTTCATGCCGTGAGCGTGGCGGAAAGACTTTCTGCGAAATACCCGATGGAAGTGGTTGTGGCGGGCACTGTGGACGAAGCCACTCAACGTAATATGCGGAGCAAAGTACCTGTAAAATTCCTCGGCACCGTCCCGCGTGCAGATATCCCGAAACTGGCGCGTTCATCGCACCTGATGTAC
>DAOQBX010000299.1:0-3128 GCA_035340155.1 Anaerolineales bacterium
GATCGACGATGCGCCGCACGCCAAAAAACGAATGGCAAATATCCCGCTCCATTCATTGGCCGGAGACCAGACCTTCTCGCGTATCGCGGATGCGGTCTTCGAACCGATGGTCAAGGCATTTCAGCCGGAGATGCTTTTGATCTCGGCCGGATTCGACTCACATTGGAACGATCCCATCACCATGCTGGGACTATCCACAAACGGGTTCTACACGCTCTCAAAAAAACTGGTGGATATGGCCGAAGAATATTGCAATGGGAAGATCGTCTTCGTACTCGAAGGCGGTTATGATCCGGAAAACGTCGCCAACGGAGTAGCCGCAGTTTTCAGCGCACTGACCAACTCACCGGTCCAGGTAGATGCGGATGATGCATCACCCTACCCGGAACCGGACCATGAGCCGCGCATTGCGGAGATCCGCAAGTGGCATGGCTTCCCTGCGTAGGATGTCCGTACTCTTCATTCCATTTTGATTTTGTTGTACACTCGGGGCAATCAAGAACAAGGAGTACCAGATGCAGAGAAAAAGCAAGGGCTTTGTCCAACTGGAATGGGTTTGCCCCAATTGCGATGCGCGCAACCCCGGCCCGGAGAAGACCTGCCAAAAGTGCGGCGCACCCCAGCAGGATAATGTTCAATTTCAACGCGCGGCGGAAGAAAAAATAATCACCGATGAAAAATCTGCGGCAGCCGCCAAAGTGGGTGCAGACATCCACTGCGGATTCTGCGGCACGCGCAACCCGGGGAATGCGGTCACCTGCTCGCAATGCGGCGCGGACCTGAAGGAAGGCAAAGCGCGCCAGTCTGGGAATGTGTTGCAAGCGGCTCCGACTCCGCCGAAAGTTGTTCGCTGTCCCAATTGCGCCACCGAAAACCCGGGCACGGCTTCGACTTGCTCCAACTGTGGCGCACCGCTCACAAAAACGGTCACACCCCCACCGGCTCCTGTAAAACCTGCGGCTGTTCCCGCTGCCAAACCCAAAGGGATGAATTTTCTGCTGCTGGGCGGCATTGCGGCATTTCTGGTCGTATGCTGTGTTGCAATCCTGTTCCTGTTCGTCTTCCCCTCCCGCACCGTGGATGGAACTGTAGCCAACCTCTATTGGCAGACTTCCGTGCCATTGCAGGAAGTCCGCCCTGTAGATCACAACAACGAGCGCGGAAACCCGCCCTCAGATGCCTATAATGTTTCCTGTCGCACGGAAGAGCAGGAAGTATGCGAGCAGAAGACCATCGACAAGGGCAACGGCTATGGCGAAGTGGTGGAAGATTGCCATACCGAGACCGATCAGTTTTGCAGTTATACAGTTGATGAATGGACGACCATCCAGACCTATGATCTCGACGGCAACGACCTATATCCGGTTTATGCCGACCCAACTCTGTCCTCCAGCGATCAGAGAATCGGCTCCTCTTCCGTTACCATGAACGTGTACTTTGACACTTCGGACGGACGGATCAATTACACCCCCAATTCGTTGAACGAGTTCCAGCAGTTCGAGATCGGCAGCATTTGGAAACTCAGCCTGAACGCAGTTGGCGGCGTGGTGAAGGTGGAGAAATAGATTCTTATTTTGTATATAAGCGAGGCTCTTGCTTTGCAAGAGCCTCGCTTTTTTGACTCCAAAGTCTGGAGACTTTGGAGTCCATTCCTTGTCAAATCGTATTTATAATCACAGGCATGAACAAAACAGTGGCGATCATCGGCGGTGGACCAGCGGGGTTGATGGCAGCAGAGGTATTAAGCCAGCATGGGGTTGGCGTCGACGTATACGACTCCATGCCATCGCTGGGACGAAAGTTTTTAATGGCAGGCAAAAGCGGACTAAACCTTACACACTCTGAGCCTTTCGAGAAGTTTGTCTCGCGTTATGGAAGTCGCAGCGAAGAAGTAAAGTCATGGCTGTTGGATTTCACACCCGATGATCTGCGCCAGTGGGCCTCTGACCTGGGGATCGAAACCTTTGTGGGCACATCGGGCAGGGTCTTTCCAAAGATGATGAAAGCCAGTCCATTGTTGAGGGCATGGTTGAAGCGATTGGATGAAGCGGGCGTGAAAGTCCATTTACGTCATCGTTGGATGGGTTGGAACGAAGACGGTTCGCTGCGCTTCGAAACGCCGGATGGGATCAGAACAGTTCAAGCCGAAGCCACACTGCTGGCTCTCGGCGGCGGGAGTTGGAAAAAACTCGGCTCGGACGGGGCATGGGTTCCATGGTTGGAACAGGCCGGGGCGCAGGTGGAAGCGCTAAAGCCTGCCAATTGCGGCTTCGATGTGGCGTGGAGTCTGCACTTCCAAGAGAAGTATGACGGCCATCCCATCAAGTCTGTAGTCCTCTCTTTTGATGCATTTCACCAGCAGGGCGAATTTATCATTACGAAGGAAGGCGTAGAAGGAAGTTTGATCTATGCCGCTTCCGCGTTGATGCGTGATGCGTTGGAGCGCGGGGGGGCAACCCTGCATCTTGATCTCGCACCGGATAAAAGCGAAGAGCAACTGGTTCAACAGATATCCAAACCGCGCGGGTCGCGCTCGATGGCCAGCCATTTGGAAAAGACAGTGGGGATCAAAGAAGTGAAGGCTGGGTTGCTGCGCGAGTTCGTTCCAAAAGATGAGTTTGCCTTGGCTGAACGGCTGGCGTTTTACATTAAGAACCTGCCTGTGCCACTGGTTGCGCCGCGCCCCATCGATGAGGCCATCAGCAGCGCAGGCGGTGTGACCTTCGAGTCTATGGACGAGAATTTGATGTTGAAGAATCGTCCCGGCATTTTTTGCGCCGGTGAGATGCTCGATTGGGAAGCGCCCACCGGCGGCTACTTATTGACGGCCTGCTTTGCCAGCGGAAGAAGGGCGGCTTGGGGGGCCATAAAGTGGCTTGAAAGTCGACAATTGGTCTGACATTTCATCCATTACAAAAAGGGGCTGAAAATCACTTGCGATTTGACTGAACAAAATTATAAAAAGGAGTTGTAAGCTTTGCCCTGCACGGGATGGGTATACTTAATGCAGGAATAGCATTCCGCGCATTCCCAGTGCAAGGCGTGCTAAAAATCGCGTGGAGTAACAACATGAAATCAACCTCAACAAGTCATCTGGATGACAGGTTTAGATTTCTTATCGAACATAT
>DAOQBX010000300.1:0-3121 GCA_035340155.1 Anaerolineales bacterium
GCGACTCGACCAATCCATTCGCCTATGGCTGGTACAAGTGCGATCTGCCGCGCAAATACGGATATGATGTAGCGGCCGCCAATAAACTTTTGGATGAAGCCGGATGGGTCATGGGCGACGACGGCATCCGCGTGGCTAAAGGCGCGATGTACGCCAAGGATGGAACCCGCCTCTCTCTGGAACTTCAAGGGTATACCGCTTTCGATCCTTTACAGCTCACTGAGGAATTCATCGTTGAAAACCTGAAAGCCGTCGGTATCGAAGCCCGCATCCAGAACTACGACTTCTCGATCATCTTCGGCACCTATGAAGACAACTCCCCGCGCGCCGTCGGCGATTTTGATATGCTGATCTTTGACCGCGGCTTCACCACCGAGCCGCAGGGCTACAACTTTGACGCCTATCACTCGTCGCGCATCACCACTGCCGAGAATCCCACCGGCGGGAATTACTTCCGCTGGGTGAATCCCAAAGTGGACGCTGCGCTCGAGACCGCCGGGTCTAGTTTCGACATTGAGACCCGCAAAGAAGCCTACTGCGAAGTTGGTCAGGCCGTGCTCGATGACATTCCACAGGTCTACCTTTACCTCTTTCAGGATAATTACGGTATCGCCGATAACCTTGAAGGCTATACCCTCAACACCTGGGGCAGCATGTCCTGGGGAGTGCAAAACTGGAAGTTAAAGTAGCCGATCCATTGAATCAAAAATTCCGTCCTGTAGAACAGGACGGAATTTTTTTTAACTGGGCGGCAGAATAAACCCTGCCGTATATCACTTATGACATGCGCCTCGCCTGTTTCACTAATTGAATAAATTCTCCCATGGCTTCATCGCGGTACAAGTTGTCATCCAGGCGTCGTGCCTCATCATAGACATCATCCATTGAACTGTCCTCCGCCCAGTAACTGCCTTTCAGGATCTCGGCATATTCCGCAACCACCACCGCACGCTGGAAGTACGGGTCGGCCTCGCGGAAATCATAGGCCAGCTGGTCGGCGAAATAATCCTGCGACATTTCCACCACCTGATAGGTATCCGGGTCCTGCCAGCGCATGTAGACCGTGGCGATCCGGCCTGTTGCCTCTGGGTACAATTTGACTTCATACAGGGCCGTAACGGAGTGCCCCGCACCGATCTCCCCGGCATCCACGGAATTATCGCGGAACTGATCGTCTGCCACGGCACGATTCTCATACCCCACCAACCGATAGTTCTTAACCGCCTCAGGATCGAACTCCACCTGCACTTTGGCATCCAATGCAATGGTCTGCAGGGTGCCGGTGATCTGGTCGATGAACAATTTGCGGG
Source organism: Anaerolineales bacterium (assembly GCA_035340155.1). Taxonomy (GTDB): domain Bacteria; phylum Chloroflexota; class Anaerolineae; order Anaerolineales; family Villigracilaceae; genus Villigracilis. The sequence goes on from DAOQBX010000300.1 coordinate 1,311, forward strand.
CCTCGTCCTGATCATCCACATAGGCATAGAAGCCATTGCCATTATCGGCAAGTTGTTCCATCAGTGTGTCGTTGTAATTATCCATGCCAAAGCCGATGGTCGTCAGGGTGACACCTTCCTCCACATAATGCCTGATCTCTTCCAGGATGGCATCCGGTCCGGTTTGGCCGACATTTGCCACACCATCCGAGCATAGGATGACCCGGTTGATCCCTTCCGGGTTGTAGGCTTCCATCGCCATCCCATAGCCGAGGCGCAGACCGGCTTCCGCATTGGTGGCGCCTTCGGGTTGCAGTTTCTTTATGGCGCTCATGATCTTGCGATATTCAGAGCCGCGTGTCGGTTCCAAAACCACCCGGGCCTCCGAGCCATAGACAACGATACTGACCGTGTCATTGCCATGAAGTTGTTCCACCAACATCTCCAACGATCGCTTGACCAATTCCAGGCGGTTGTCCATGTCCATCGAGCCGGAAACATCGATCACAAAGGTCAACGACGCGTCTTTCCGCTCTTCATCCGGCACATCGTATCCCTGAATGCCGATGCGGATCATGTCATAACGTTCATTCTGGGTGAATGGCGAAGGCCCACCATCTACATAAATCCCAAAGGCCTGATGCGCGGGCGGGTTGGGATAGCCCTGCTCGAAATAGTTGATATATTCCTCCACGCGCACAGAGTCTTGCGGGGGCAGATTCCCTTCGCTGATGTAATTGCGCATGACCGTGTACGAACCGGTATCCACATCCAGCGCGAAAGTGGAAAGGTTATCGTCCTCAGTATCTATGGACGGATTAACGCCATAGTCCTGAAAGAACATGTCGTAGGGTTCGTTGTTGGAATTCTTGGAATTGGAAGTGGGGTTTCCGCCGCTATTTTGCGGAATTATTGCAGGTTGCTCCTCAGCGTCCACAGCGGACAAGGGGGCTTCAGTAGCAGCCGGGGCGTAGTATTCAGGTTGTGCGGGCGCTTCGGTTGCCGCCGCTCCCCCGCCACAGGCGGAAAGAATCAGCAGCGTAAATACAGCACAATAGCCAAAGGCTTTGCGTAAGGATTTCATTTTCTCTTCTCCAAAGAAAAATGGTTCTCCCAAACGTAACGATGGATGTTCAGGAGTTGAATTGACGGCACGGATGGAAGTCCAGCAGGCGGCGTCCCGCTGCAACTTCAAACAGTTCTACATTACGTCATAAGCCCTCCTTTCAAGGGATGGCTGGCCCCATCGTCTGCCGGTTTGATTTGTTCAATGACGTATCACCTTTGGGGAAAGTTCCCCCAGCAGCGACATGAATCATTGTGACATAAATCGTGATGAATTTCAACTTATACTTTTGATATTCCAAAGGATACAATCGAACCTGGAGAACATCATGATCCAACAAACCTGCCTGTGGTGGGAAACCGCCCCCAAACCAATATCCTACCTGAACAAACCACTGCCAGCCAAAACCGATGTGGTCGTTATTGGCGGCGGCTTTACGGGAACCTCCGCCGCGCTGCAACTCGCCAAAGGCGGCGCACGCGTGACCCTGCTGGAAGCGCAGAGCATCGGCTTTGAAGCCAGTTCGCGCAACGGTGGGCAGGCACTCTCCTGCCTGCATCATACGCTGGCCGAAACGATCCATCTGCACGGGCGCGAACTCGCACGGGAAATGTTCAATTCTGCGGTGGAAGCGGCCAATACAGTGGAGCGCATCGTCACCGAAGAAAACCTGGACTGCGACTATATCCGCTGCGGGAATATAGAAGCAGCTGCCAGACCTGCGCACTTCAAACGCCTACAGCGCGAACAGGAAATTCTCAAAGAG
>DAOQBX010000301.1:0-3117 GCA_035340155.1 Anaerolineales bacterium
CGGCGTTGTAGGCGGCGACGGCTAGTTGAGTATTGCCGTTGTAGCGGTCGAGCAACTGGCTGAGGAATTTCACGCCGCCCTCGATGTTCTGGGCCGGGTCGAGCGGGTCTGACACGCCAAGGCTGCGAGCCGTGCCGGGCATGAGTTGCATCAGTCCCAATGCCCCGGCAGAGGAGACGGCATTCGGGTTGAAATTAGACTCGGCCTTGATGACCGCCTGCACCAGGCTGGGGCTGACATCGTATTTTTGGGCGGCCTGGTTGATCAGGCTGGCGAAGTCGCCGGTGGCTGGTTCGCCGTTGGAGCCGGATGGAGCGGAGGACTCCGTGTTGGTTTGGGATTTGCTTTCGATCTTGTTGAGCAGCCGCTCCAGCAATGCGAACATGAGATTCTGCATTACAGATTGGACCTGCCCGGTGAGGAAGGAACTGTCCATGGATCAGGGACTCCTATTGCTGGTTGCGGAAGGCGCGGGCGATGTAGATATCGTCCTGCAGGTGCGCTTCGATCTGGATCTGTTCGGCTGTGTAGGCTTCGTTGCGCTTACGCTTAAGTATCTCCAGTGTCTCTTCGGATTGTTTGGCGCCCACCAACTCGGCCCGCTTGTCTTCGATATCGCTGGATTGTTTGAGCAAAGCCAGTTTGACCGATTCGATATGCTGTGCCGCCTGAACGATATTCTGGCGCAGCAGGTTGATCCTTGTTAGGTCGAAGTCGTCGCTTTGCGCATCGCTGAGCTGATTGAGCAGGCATTCCTGATATTCCTCAAGGGAATAGAGAAGGTTCTCAGTTTCCTGATGGACCGCAAGTAACTTGCCCAGTTCGATCTCGTGGAGTTCCACTTTTCCGTGGCGAAGGTCCAGAACGTTTTGCAGGGAGAATTTAGGAAATGACATGGTGCCTCACTTTAGTTGACGGGTGAAAGTTCGCTGAGATGATGCAGCGATTGCAGGGTGGTCGGGAAGGGACTGACATCTGAGCGCCCTTGTTGTAGAAAGTTATTCAATTCTGGCATAACGAGTAATGACGTATCTGCTTCAGCGTCGGAACCTTTGACGTAGGCGCCAATGTTGACCAGGTCGCGGATCTTTTCGTACACTGCCAGGTTCTTGCGGGCAAAGCCTGCTGCCTGCATGTGATCCTTGGTGGTGATGGCAGGCATCACGCGGCTGACGCTATTGAGCACGTCGATGGCGGGATAATGGTTGCGGGCAGCCAGGGTGCGGCTGAGTATGATGTGTCCATCGAGGATGCCGCGCACGGCATCGCAGATGGGTTCGTTGAAGTCATCGCCTTCCACCAACACGGTGAAGAAGCCGGTAATCGAGCCCACCTCGCCTTTGCCCGCGCGTTCGAGCAAGCGCGGCAACATGGCAAAGACAGAAGGGGTGTAGCCTTTGCTGGCGGGCGGCTCGCCAATGGACAGGCCGATCTCGCGTTGCGCCATCGCAAAACGGGTGACCGAGTCCATCATGAACATTACATCCATGCCTTCCTCGCGAAAATATTCAGCAATGGTCATTGCCACCGATGCGGCCTTCAAACGCATCAACGCGGGCTGGTCGGATGTTGAAACAATGATGACCGAACGCGCCAGGCCCTCGGGGCCGAGATCGCGTTCCAAAAATTCACGTACTTCGCGTCCGCGCTCGCCGATCAGGGCTATGACAGAGATATCGCTTTCAGAGTTGCGGGCAATGGAGCCGAGCAGGGTGCTTTTGCCCACGCCGCTTCCGGCGAAGATGCCCATACGCTGGCCTTTGCCGCAAGTCAACATCCCGTCAATAACGCGCACACCGGTGATGAGCGGTTCTTCAATGGCCGAACGCTGCAGAGGGTGAGGGGGAGTCTGGTTGATGGATGCCCAGTTGGACATCTTCAACGGCCCCTTGCCGTCGATCGGTTCGCCCAATCCGTTTAAAACCCGTCCAACCAGTGAGCGCCCAACCGGGGCCTTGAAGACCGACGAAACCGAGCGGACAATGCTGTCCGGCTGGATGCCTTCCATACTGCCGAGCGGCATCAACAACATGCGATTATTGCGGAAGCCGATCGCTTCGGCCATCAACGACGATTTGTTGCTGGTCTGGATCTCGCAGATCTCGCCGACCTGGCAATTCAATCCCATGATCTCCACCGTCAGCCCGACAACTTGCACGACCCGGCCTGTGATGGAAAGCGGGTTGACATGGCTGAGCATGTTGCGATAGCGGTTGAAGTCGAGGGTGGTCTTTTCCATGAATTTAGTTCTCAGTGTTGCTTTGTTCGTCGAATGTGTTCAGAACGGCGTCGAGCTGGGTTTCCACGCGGCCGTCCACGGTGCCTAAATTGCCTTTGACCAGACAGCCTCCACGGGTGATGTTGCTGGAAGGAACGATCTTCACCTGCTCACCGATGATCAACATCTGTTGCTCGCGCCATGACGGATCGAGGGCGCGGGCATCTTCGGGGTTGAGGAAAATTTTCAGGTCGCCAAGACCGTGGGCATTTTCCATGATGCGCGTCAGGTTGGTGTGAAGCGTCTGTGGGTCAAGGCGGACGCCGTCACTGAACATCCTGCGTGCCATGTCTTTGACCATCTCCACCAGGATCTGTTCGCTCTGGGCCAGGAACTCGGATTGGAAGTCCGCGATCCCCTGCACCAGGGCTTGGGCTGTCTTGAGCGTGTTTTCCATTTCGGTATGCGCTTCAACCTGGCCCTGACGATAGCCTTCCTGCTTCCGGGCTTCGATCTCCGCCCCGGCCTTGAGCAGAAGATCTTCCGCTTCCGCCTGCGCCGCCAGGAGGATGTCTTCCGCCTGCTTGCGAGCCTGCTCAAGAGATCTCTGCACTTCGCTGTCTGCGATCACTTTTTCAGGCTTGGGTCTTTCCTGCACTTCCTCACGGGGTAGTTGGTGAGGGGGGAGCGCTTCGAAGGTCAATTCGGGTAATTCGATGAAATACCATTCCTGTGGTTTGGCCGGTTCAACCTGATCTTCGATCACATCAGGCAGCCACGAAGTGAAATTTGTACCGGCCTCTCTGAGATGCAGTGATGACCTTTTGGGAGCGGTATTGGCCGTTGCCTTTTGAAAAACGGTCAGGACTTGTTCCTTGTGCGCATCCACATCAACAGGG
>DAOQBX010000302.1:0-3112 GCA_035340155.1 Anaerolineales bacterium
AGCAACGGCGCCTACACCAACGTGGCCCTGCCTGCACCCACTGCGACCAGCCTCGTTCTTAATGTGGCCCCCGGCTCTGTGAACAACTTCCGCGTGCGCGCCTGTAACGCCACGAACAACTGCAGCGCCTACGCCACTGGAACAAGCCGCACCCTCGCCTCCGTCCAGGAGACTGTCAAGGATATTAGCTATAGCGGCACCTGGACGAATCAGGTCCTTGCTGGTTCCTTCGGTGGATCGGTACGCTTCGCCTCCACCAATCGCGACAAGGCCCAGTACAAGTTCACGGCCACCAGCGTCTCTTTGGTTGGCACCATGGGGCCTGACCGCGGACGTATCAGCATCAGTGTCGATGGTGGCGCAGCTCAGATCATTGATCTCTATGCGCCTGTTCAACAGACAGGCAGAGTGATCTTTAGCATCTCAGGCCTGACCGCCAACAGATCTCACCAGATCGTCGTTCAGGTTCTGGGTAACCGGAATCCGCTCTCGACCGGCAACCGGGCCGATATCGATGGGTTCGTAACCATGCGGTAGCGAGAGAATAAAAAATCAAAGGAAGTGACGGGGTTACCGTCACTTCCGGCAAGTTGTAACCGAACCCTGCCGCAAGAAATTTGCGGCAGGGTTTCTTTTTAGGCGGCAAGTCCGGTACAATCAAAAGATGATCCTCGCCACATTATGCTATGTCAAACACGCCGGGCACACCCTGATGATCCACCGCAACAAACGGCCGAACGACATCCACAAAGGAAAATGGAACGGGCTGGGCGGCAAGTTCGAGGCGGGCGAATCACCGGAAGACTGTGTCATCCGTGAAGTGCATGAAGAGTCGGGGCTCTCCATTCGAAATCCAAAACTACACGGGCTGCTGACCTTCACGAACTTCAAAGGCAATGACTGGTACGTCTTCGTTTTCACCGCGCGTGAGTTTGAAGGCAGACTGCTATTGGATGTCCCTGAAGGCCAACTGGAGTGGGTCCGCGACGAAGACCTGCTCACACTACCCTTGTGGGATAGCGACTCCGTCTTCCTGCCCTGGCTTTTGCAGGATCGTTTCTTTTCGGGCAAGTTCAAGTATGATGGGGATAGATTCATCGAACATCAAGTGTCGTTCTATTGATCCACCGTTCGTCCAGTACACAAGGAGAGAGACCATGAAACTGGAGATCATCACCCGTTCACCTTCCGTCCAATCGCACGCAACCCCGCTGCTCTTCGTCCACGGCATGTGGCATGGAGCGTGGTGCTGGGATGAGTTCTTCCTGCCCTATTTCGCAGATGCCGGTTATCACGTCACCGCCCTCAGCCTGCGCGGACATGCCGGAAGCGAAGGCAGGATCCAGGGCAGCAGCATCATGGACTATGTCCACGATGTGGAACAGGCGGCCAAAACGCTTCCGACTCCGCCGGTGCTGATCGGTCACTCCATGGGCGGGTTCATCGTCCAGAAAGTTCTCGAACGCTCCTCCGCCCCGGCGGGAGTCCTGCTTGCGCCAGCACCGCCGTTCGGCGTCTGGCATGGAACATGGCTGGTCCTCAAACACAGCCCGCTGACATTGCTTAAGATCCTCACCCGCTTCCGCCTTGCCCCGCTGGTGGAAACACCCGAGAACACCCGCTGGGCTTTCTTCTCCAAAGATATGCCCCACGAGCAATTGCTCACCTATCATGCCAAAATGAGCGATGAGTCTTTCCGCATGTATCTCGACCTGCTGGGATTAAATCTCGTCAACACGAAAAAGATCAAGAGTCCCTTGCTTGTGCTTGGCGCCAGAGAGGATGCCGTCATCTCCGTGGGCGATGTCGAAAAGACCGCGCATGCCTATAGTACTCATGCGGAGTTCTTCCCCGGCATGGCACATGATATGATGCTTGAAAAAGATTGGAAGGCCGTTGCTGAACGCATCGTTCAATGGCTCAAAGAGAGAGGAATATAAAAATGAAAAAAGTTCTTATTGGTGTTTTGATCCTGCTGCTTGCTTCGCTGGCCTGTGCAAAGGTCATCCCTCCGGCCCCTGCCGAACCCACGGTCAGCGTAACCGAGGATTCAGCGGTGGATACCGCTGCCGTGTTGGAAAGACTCGGCGGAGTCCCCTGCCCAGACAGCGACTTTACCTGCGTCACGCTCACGGTCCCGCTAGATCATTTTGACTCTCAGGATGCGCGCACCATTGACGTGGTCTTTGCCATCCTCCCGGCCACTGGCGAACGCAAAGGCATGTTCGTCACCGCCACGGGCGGCCCCGGCTCAGCCGGTCTCGCCAGCGCAGACAGTTACACCGGGGCTTTCAACCCCGCCATCCCGGAACAGTTCGATATCGTTTTCTTCGACCAGCGCGGTGTGGGGCAGTCTGGCGATCTGCAATGTGCAAAAGCCGCGGCAGCGTATTATCAAACCGAGGCGGATTACACCACGCCGGAGGGTGAAGCCGTTGCGGTGGAAGCCGCCCGAAAATTCTCCGCCGATTGCATCACCGAGATGGGCAACCCTGAAGCGCTGACCTATCTCGGCACCGATCAGGCGGTGGAAGATCTTGAAGCCCTGCGCGTTCTTTTTGGGGATGACAAGATCTGGTTGTACGGCGAAAGCTACGGAACCCAATACGCCCAAACGTATGCTGCCGCGCATCCTGACCACCTTGGCGGTTTGATCCTTGACGGCACCGTGGACCTGACCCTCTCCGGCCCAGAGTTCTTTGTTGGGCAGGCCCAGGCCTTCAGCGATGTACTGGCCTTCACCTTGCAAGCCTGCAACGAGGACGACATCTGCGCCGAAAGCATGGGCGGCGGCGATGCAGTGGCCGCTTATAACAAACTGGCCCAAACCCTTAAGCAGGGGCCGATCTCCTTTGACTTCCCGCTCCCAAGCGGCGGCATTGAGACACGCCAGTTCACCTACGCCGACCTGGAGAATAGCGCCGCCTCTTACGTTTATTCTGAAAGTTTTCGCATGATATTTTTGCGCGCACTCGCCGCCTATTCCCGCAATCAGGATATTGTCCCCATGGCACGCATCCTATACGACTCGCTCGTGCTGGACCCGGAGACGCTCGAGGCCATCCCCGACCCAACCTACTCTGATGCGGTCTATTACGCCGTGGAATGCCAG
>DAOQBX010000303.1:0-3104 GCA_035340155.1 Anaerolineales bacterium
TCAATCACTGAAAAGGATTTTCCATGTTCGATCTCCCTGATAATGAAATTTTGCCGCTCTCGAAAGAGCATGTTTTCTGGACCTGGTCTGCACAGGCGAAGGTCAACCCCATTGTTGTCAAGCACGCCAAAGGGGTTTATTTTTGGGATGTGGACGAGAAGCGCTACCTGGACTTCAACTCGATGACGATGTGTGTAAACATCGGGCATGGCGATGAGCGCATCATCCGTGCCATGCAGGAGCAGGCGGCCGAGTTACCCTATGCTGCCCCCGGTATGACCACCCGCATTCGCGCGCTGGCAAGCAAGGCTGTGGCGGAAGTGACTCCGAACGGTGCGCTGTCGAAAGTGTTGTTCACGCTCGGCGGGGCGGATGCCAATGAGAATGCCATCAAACTGGCGCGCGGATACACCAAACGGCATAAAATCCTCTCACGCTATCGTTCATATCATGGCGCCTCGGCTGGAGCCATGGCTGCGACCGGAGATCCTCGTCGTGTGGCATGGGAGCCGAACTTGATGACGGGTGTGGTGCATTTCCTTGACCCATATCGCTATCGGTCCACCTTTCATCGCACGAACCCAAACGTTTCCGAGGAAGAGTTCGCGCAGGATTATCTCAACCATTTGGAGGAGATCATCCTGTACGAAGGGCCGGAGTCCATCGCGGCCATTCTGATGGAATCAGTTACCGGGACGAACGGTATCATCATCCCGCCGCAGGGATATATGCAGGGCGTGCGCAAGTTATGCGATAAGTATGGCATCGTGATGATCGCCGACGAAGTGATGAGCGGCTTCGGGCGGACCGGGAAGTGGTTTGCCATTGAGCATTGGGATGTAACGCCGGATATCATGACCATGGCCAAAGGGCTCACGTCCGCCTATGCGCCGTTGGGGGCAGTTGCCATGCGACCCGAGATCGCGGCGGCCTTTGACGAACACGCCTTCGAAAGCGGCCTGACCTACACCTCGCATCCGATCTCGCTGGCGGCGGCGGTGGCGAACATCCAGGCGATGCGGGAGGATAAGATCGTCGAGCACGCGGCAGGCACGGGCGGAGTCTTGAGGCGCTTGCTGACAGATCTAGGCGAAGCGCATCCCTCCGTTGGGGAGGTTCGCAGTATCGGTTTGTTCGGCATTGTTGAACTGGTCAAGAACCGCAAGACCAAAGAACCGGTCGCGCCGTGGAATGGGTCGTCGCCGGAGATGACCGCGCTGCGAAAATATTGCACAGATCACGGCTTGTTCCTGTATACACACTGGCATACGGTATTGATCATCCCGCCTCTTATCATCACTGAAGAACAACTCCGCGAAGGGTTCGAGGTTTTGAACAAGGCTCTTGAATTCACAGATCGTGTGATCGAAAAATAGACAATAAAAAAACTCCCGCAACAGCGGGAGTTTTGATTTACGGGTTGGCAGGCGGTGGGATGCGATCCGGCCCGGGAAACAGGGGCATATCCGCCAGGAAGTACGATTGAATGTACGCTTGGTCTGCGCCGCATTCACCAGGGATAGATTCGACCTGTCCGCTGTTGTCCGCATCGAGTCCGTAAAGCATTTTGCTGGAAAGTTCCAGAATGCCATCAACGATAGGTTTCATTTCCGGCCCCCATGACATATTTTGTAATTGCAAGGCAAGGCCGAGCATTTCCTTCGCCCAACTTTCGATGTTACCGGAACAGGTGATCACCTGGGCGCCATACATTTTGATGTTCTCGGTGGCATCGGAGGCATCCATGGCGAATTGCGCATGGCTGACCGTTTGGGGAACATAACCCTGTTCACCATTCTCCAACAGACCGTAGCCGTCACTGGGGTTATCGATCCGGCCGTCTGCGCTCCAATCTTTATACAGGTCGCTGTTCTCGCTGCCAGAGATCTGATTGATGATCTCCTCGGCTTTGGTTCGGAAAACCTCCTCATCTTCCTTGTCAAAAGCTTGCCCGAGTTCATATGCCGAAGTATCAATGGCGTCTGTGGTGACCCACAATCCCTGGATGAGCGCGGCGTTTTCAGGAGCCTCCGGAAAGGCTGCCAACAAGTGCCGGACATGAATGAGCGATAGCGGCGGAAAGATAAAGGAGGCAACCACATTGCCGGAAGGCTGGTCGGGTTGTGGATCATCATCCGCTTCCAGCGTGACTTTGACCTGGTCCACCCTTTCAAAGATATTCCCCGCCTTGGGGTCGAGATAGGAGATCTGCCCGCTTTTTCCATCCATTGTGATGGTGCCCATATTCGATCTGAATTCACCGCCCTGGCCGATCTGCCAGGCTTCGTAGTGGGTTCCCTTTTGGGGCGCGGGGAGACCGTTGATGGATACGGTGAACTTATCCATGGCATAGTTGAAATCGGTGAAGGCTGCCATGCCGACGGGTTTATTTGGGTCCACAGGTGTAGGGCGAAAGAGCATGAAGACTAGAGCGCCTACAATGGCAAGTATCACAGCGCCTGCCGCGTAAAGGATCCCTTTTGGAATTCGCTTTGCTCCTGCAGCGGATTCTTCTTCATCTGATTTTATTTTTTCCTGCACCTCGCGGGTGTCCAGGGAGAGCGTCCGCCCGTTGAAGACTGAAACAAATTCCTCCACCAGTTCTGTGACGCTTTGGTATCGCAGGGTCGGGTCTTTGGCGAGAGCGCGGTCAATAACGGCTTGCAAGTCCGGTGCGATCTCAGAGATGGGCGGCGGAGGGTCGTTCAAGTGCTTCATCAAAACCCCGAAAGATGATTCGGAATCGAATGGCACGCTTCCAGCCATTAATTCATACAAGACCACGCCCAGCGAGTAGATATCGGTCATTTCAGTGACCTTGTCGCCGCGGGCCTGCTCCGGACTCATGTATGCCGGGGTTCCGGAGACGGTTCCGGTTGAGGTCTGGATGCTTGAATCGAGCAGGCGTACCAGTCCAAAGTCGGTGAGAACCGGTTCCACATCGTTGGGAAGGGAATCTTCGATGTTAATGCTTCGACTTACGGAGCGCAACAGGATGTTCGCCGGTTTGATGTCGCGGTGGACAATGTTGTTTTTATGGGCATAGTCGACTGCTGAAGCAATAGGCCGCAGGACCTGGACGATCTCTTCAAAAGAAAGTCTTT
>DAOQBX010000304.1:0-3090 GCA_035340155.1 Anaerolineales bacterium
TTCATAGTTCATATGCCTATTATGGCATACTTATGCAAGAGATCTATTTCTTCTTTCTTCGCCCCGGCAATATCTTGCCGATCTCGGTGCGGATGACGCGATTGATCCGTGTGGGCAGGTGATTGATCTGTTTCGGGAGGATGCGCTTGAACAGGCTTCCGCGCCAGTTCTGAAGAATGGCCTCCATATAAAGTTTTTCCAACGCCTTGACCTGTGCTTCGATGGAATACTTCTCACTTAGTAAAACCGAATGTTCACTAAAGCGCTTCAGGCGTTCACGATCAGGCAACAGGTCGGCCAATATGTCGGCGTATTTCTCAACATCAAGCGAAACTTCGTAACCGTTCAGGCCATCCTCGAGCATCCCTTCAAACGCTTCATCCTTCACGGCGACAAACGGCAGGCCGGACGCAATCGCTTCGATGACCGAAATAGGATGGACTTCCGTGGTGGACGCGGAGAGAAAAACGGTGGCATCGTGAAAAATATCAGGCAGGTCGGTTCGATTGACCATGCCCAAAAAGTGAATGCGATCTTTGACCCTTGTGGCTTTCGCTTTCTCTTCCACACTCTTGCGCGCTCCGCCATCTCCTGCGAACACAAGGTGGGCATTCGGAACGCGTTCGGCCAGCAGGTCGAAGGCTTCGACGATGAATTCCAGGCGTTTCTCAGGATCCATACGGCCGACAGTAAGCAGAACCGGCGCATCAGGACCCAGCCCCAGCCTGTTTCGCAGACTTCCCGGATTTTTCGCCGCCTTGAACATACTCAGGTCTATCCCATTCGGGATGACAGTGATGGGCTGCCTGACCTTTTGCTTGACCAGCAATCGCTCGAACTTGGGCGAGGGGACGATGATCTGGTCGCCAAGGTTGGTGGAAGCCTTGCTGAACCATGTCGCCGCATATTTGATGATGCTTGTCCCACCGATGAACCGGATGTAATGGGTGTAATCCGTGATGGAAGTATGGTAGGTATAAATGAGCGGCAATCGCTTGGTCGATGCGGTCAGGTATGCCAGCAGACCCACGCTCGCCGGGCTGTGGGCGTGCAGCACATCGAAATGCTCGCGCGTCAACTTCCAGGTGGAGCGCGGGGTTCCCAGCACAGCCACGTAAATAGGCGGATTGTTCAAATACTTCAACGACGGCAGGCGCATCACATTCGGCTCGTTATCTTTGTACCCGGGGAACTTTGGCGCAAAGATGGTGACTTGATGTCCGCGCTTCTTCAGGCCCTCCAAGATCATTTGCAGCGAGACCGAAACGCCGTTCACTTGAGGGGCGTAGGTATCAGTGAAAAGCCCGATCCTCATCGAGCCAATGGGAAGTTCCGGTTCCTTGTTCTGTGTTTCCATAAAGCCTCCTGGAAAAGATACAAAATAATATAGACCCTAAAGGACTTATACGCCTTTAGGGTCTGCAGGTTTCTCGCGTTCCTGTTGTGAAAGGTTTGCCTTAAGACGCTTGGTCAGTTCACGCCGGGTTAGCATGACACGATGCTGGCAACCTTTGCACTCCAGACCGATATCCGCGCCGAGGCGGATGACCGTCCATTCATACGAACCACAGGGATGTGGTTTGCGCAGGCGCAGATGGTCGTGCATTTGCAGGTCCGGGAGCATAGAGAAGATTATACCGCCGCGCTTCATTGACAGACGGCAGATCATTCAAGGGAGAAACGATCATGCCCCTCATGAGAAATACTTCTCATCTGCCATGCGAAAACTTTCCTTGAAGAAATCTCCTTTTGGAACATAATAAAAATGTCCCGGAGATTAGAACACCCCGCCCAAAGCAGGCATCCTCCCGGGAACCTCGACACACTGGAGGCAGATATGAACAAGGATTTCAAAATTAAATTCTGGGGCGTGCGCGGGAGTTACCCCACACCGGGCGCAAGCACCGTTCAATACGGAGGGAATACCGCCTGTGTAGAGATCAACGCAGGTGGGTGCACCATCATCCTTGACGCAGGTACGGGCATCATTCCGCTTGGGCGCAACCTCGCAAAACAACAGGACCTTGAGTTGCTGATCCTGCTCAGCCATCTTCATCATGACCACACCCAAGGCTTTCCCTTCTTCGTTCCGGCCTACATGCCCAAGGCCAGGCTGCACATTTACGGGCCAGGCGGCACAGACGAGTCGGTAAGGCAGGTTCTCGAGCAAAATCAGTCATCCGATACTTTTCCGGTCAGTTTGCGCGATATGGCATCCAACAAGGATATCCAATCGTTGCGAGAGTCGCAGATCATCCTGTGGGATGAGGAAGGGGTTCGGGTGGTCGAGTCTGCTCCCAGCCCGGACCCGGATGCGGTGGTTGTCCGCATTCAAAAATCGAATGCACATCCCGGGGGCGTCTATCACTATCGCATCACCTATCATGGCAAGTCAGTGGTGTATGCGACAGACACTGAGGGATACGCAGGCACAGACCGTAAATTGGTGAACTTTGCCCGCAACGCCGATGTCTTGATCCATGATGCGCAATATTCTGACGACCACTATTATGGATGCCTGGCCGGATTCCCCTCCACACAAGGATATGGACATTCGACAGCAGCAATGGCGGGGCAGGTGGCCGCTTCAGCCGAGACGGGTCAACTGGTACTGTTCCATCACGACCCATCTTACGCTGACAATTGGGTGGCTGAGCAAGAGCAGGCAGCCCAGGTCATCTTCCCCGATTCGCACGCAGCGGTCGAGGGAATGGTTATCATACTTTCGCGGTCTGACAACGAGACTGAAAATCCCGGCACACGCTGGACCTCGGAAGTCTCACGAGAAAGAGAAGTAAAATATGCTTCGTATGACCGAACTTAAGCAAGACGATACCCGTAACATCCTTTCGGATATCAAATTATTCGAGGGTCTCACTCCCGTACAGTTGGATTGGGTCTCACATCGCGCGCACCGCCGCGTCTTCCAGAACGGCCGGAATGTGATGGTGGTCGAGCAGCCCGGCGAAGCCGTGTATGTAATTCTGCATGGGACGGTGAAGGTATACACCGAGCAGGGTGGACGGGACGCGATCCTCTCCATTTTAGGCAGCGGAGATCTAATCGGCGAGATGAGCCTGATCGATAGTG
>DAOQBX010000305.1:0-3090 GCA_035340155.1 Anaerolineales bacterium
CCATTTTAGACCTTGGCTGCGGCTCCGGCGACCTCGCGATTTATCTGGCTGGACTCGGGCATCAGGCTGCCGGGATCGATTTTGTAGAATCCGCAATTTCCCATGCCCGGAGTAAAGTTGCATCCCTGCCCTTTGAAACAGCAACTTTATTGAATTTCCAGGTAGCAGACGCCTTGAGACCCTCCCTCCTTCAAAAAAAGTTTGGGGCTGTTGTCGATTCCGGCTTTTATCATTTGTTCAACCCCGAACAATGCAGTCAATTGATCGACGAAGTCGCGTCCATACTGCTTCCCAATGGCCGCTATTATTTGCATGAATTTTCGATCGAATTTCCAGTGCCCAATGTACCCCGCCAGATCAAGGCAGATGAAATACAGGAACGCTTTACCGCGGATAAAGGATGGCATATTCTGGAGATCCGATCCGTGGAATTTCTAAGTCGAGTCGCTCCTCCAGTGCCGGCAATCTGTGCCTGCATTGAGCGGATTCCGATATAAACTGCGCCTGGCCTTTTTTGCTGTACGGCTTCACCGAGTCCACGTACAATAGCATCATCATTCCCGCCCCATTCGCCAAACAATCAATGGTTATGATCCGAAATAATCTATGGAGGTACCTCTCATGACGATCCACAAATGGGGTGGGCTCGCATCGTTCGCGCTGGCAGCAAGTTTTATCGTCGCGCCTTTCATTTACCTCGTTGGAAATTTACGGGACACCTTCGGAATACTGGCTTATGATCTGGCTGACCTACTCTACGGTCCCGTGCTGGCCGCTGGTCTGGTCACCGTAACCTATGTTCTGCGTGAGCGCCTCCGCGGAAGCGCTCCCCACCGTATGGATCTGGCGCTCATGGCGGCACTCCTTGCAGCATCGGGCATGGCTGCGGTCGCTTTCATCCGCGCTTCCAACCGCCTGTATCACCTGCAACATCCTGAATTGCATTTGGAAAACTCCGCCACCGTCCTCACCCTCTGGACGACCCTGGTGGCAGGCATAAGCGCATTTGGATTTCACTTCCTCGGATGGATGAATATACTGCTTGGCTCGGCCGGTTGGACCTCGCGCTTCTTCCCCCGCCTGTTAAGTGGATTCTATTTTCTGGCCGGAGTCTCCGCCTTGTTCGTGTACCGCATTCCAGGGCTCGAAGGGCTTGCATTGCTGCTTGGCACGATCATCAGCATCTGGCAGGGCATTTTGCTTTGGAAACAGGATGCCCATCCCCCCGCCCAATAAAATCAATTTACTTTGAACTCAAAGACAACCCTCAGCGCAGGGTTGTCTTTATATCCCCGCCCCACAAGGCGCCGTATTGCGTATAATTCGGTTCATCTTAAATCCTGAGAGAACCTTATGAGCAACGATCTATTCCAATTTGGCCTGACGGCTTTCAGCATGCTGCTGGTGGTGATCAACCCTGTGGCCGTATCTCCGGTCTTCGTCGCCGTCACCTCGAACCTGACCGCAGCCCAGCGACGCTCCACTCTCAGCCGGGCGGTCTTCACCGCCTGCTGTGTGGCGCTGTTCTTCCTGTTCGTAGGCCGGGCCTTCCTGAGTTATATGGGGGTATCGGTACAAGCCTTCGCCATCAGCGGCGGCATTCTGCTCTTTAGCATGGCCTTCCCCATGTTGATGGGCCAGCGTTCCCAAATTCAAGTCGCTTCCAGCAGTGAAAGCGAAACCCACTCCACCGTCACCGACGTGGCAATCTTCCCGCTCACCATTCCGCAGTTGGCAGGTCCCGGCACGATCGCGACCGTCTTGTTATTATCCACCCAGGCCGGGGAAGATTGGAGCCGGCTCGCCCTGCTGACCGGCATCATCGTCGCCATTTACCTGATCGCATGGCCCACCCTGTTCATGGCAGAGCGCATCATGACCCGCCTTGGTGAGGATGTCATCCACATCATCACCCGCGTGCTGGGGCTGGTCCTGGCAGCGTTGGCGGTGCAATATATTTTGAACGGACTGACAGGCTTTTATCAGATCCTGGTCGGAAAATAATATTCCAAAAAGTAAACCATACCATGACAGATCCCCTTTTACTGCTGGCCCGTCTGGATGCCATCGGGCGCTCGCTTGAAAAATCCGGCCACGCACTGGCGCTGATCGGTCTCGGGTCGGTGGGCGTGGAACTCGAACGACTCGACGCCTACTCCGACCTCGATTTTTTCGCGATCGTGGAAGATGGTTACAAATCGCGCTATATCGAAAACCTGGACTGGCTGAGTTCGCTCTGCCCGGTTTCATACGCTTTCCTCAACACACCGGATGGATATAAGATTCTATTTGAGGATGGCGTCTTTTGCGAGTTCGCCGTCTTTGAACTGCCCGAGTTGGAACATATCCCCTTTGCGGCAGGACGAGTCATCTGGAAGCGCCCTCACATCCAGGCAACGATCGGGACTCCGCCGACAGCGGATTCCACGGCCCGGAAAAAAGATCCCGCCTGGCTGGTGGGTGAAGCGCTGACGAATTTATACGTGGGGCTCGGCCGTTACCATCGCGGTGAAAAATTATCGGCCGCGCGCTTCATCCAGCACTACGCCGTTGACCGTGTGCTGGAATTGGCAGCCTTGATCGAAAAAGAGAGAGCCGCACGAATGGATATCTTCTCCATCGAGCGGCGATTCGAAAAGCGTTTTCCGCAAGTTGCGCAGGAACTGCCGAACTTCATTCAGGGCTATGAGCACAGCATCGGATCTGCCCAGGCCATCCTTGATTTTTTGGAGCAGCACTTTGAGGTCAACCCGGCCATCGCCGCCGCGATCCGCCAACTAAGCGAGGACACCCCCACCGGTTAAGACGCAATGAAGGGGTAGGCGGGCTATGTTCATGCAAGTGAAGACTGCTGACGAAAGAACAGATGCACTTTCTTCACACAGGTTTCACCTTCCGGGGGTATGATTGCACATCTCCAACCAACATCCAAAGGAATCTCATGTCCCGCAACCGTATCATTCTTGTCACCATTGGCATCATGCTCAGCCTCTTCCTCGCTTCGATGGAGTCCACCGTCGTGGCGACCGCCATGCCCACCATTGTCGGTCAGTTGGGCGGGCTGGAGCATTATTCGTGGGTCTTCTCCGC
>DAOQBX010000306.1:0-3085 GCA_035340155.1 Anaerolineales bacterium
GGAGCCACCACCACGGGCAATGAGAATTACATCGGGAGATTGAAGATTGAGGGATTGAATCGCGTTTACCAACGCAGGCGGCGCATCCACACCCTGCACCGGGGACGGCGCAAGGATGACACGGACAAGTGGCTGTCTGCGGCGAATGGTGTTGAGCATATCGCGCAAGGCCGCACCGGTGGCCGAGGTGACGATGCCGATGATGCGGGGTAGGTCGGGAATCTCACGCTTGCGACCGGGGTCAAAAAGCCCTTCAGATTCGAGCATGGCCTTGAGGCGTAAAAATTCCTGAAAAAGCGCGCCTTCACCTTTGGGTTGAATGAGGCTCGCGATCATTTGATACTGTCCCTGTGGTTCATAGACGGCAATGCGCCCATGAACTTCCACAGCCGCGCCTTCCTGTAGATTCGGGCGGGTGCGCAAGGCCTCGGTCTTCCACATTACACACTTCAGTGAAGCGCCTTTGTCCTTAAGGGTGAAATAAATATGACCCGACGCCGGGCGCGACAGGTTGGAGATCTCACCGGTCACCCACACGTCCTGCAATTCAGGGTTTTCCTCCAGCAGTTTGCGGATACGGAATGTCAGTTGGGAAACAGTCAACACGGACTGGAAAAGTTCAGGTTGCATCACAGGTAGGATAATCGAAAATAAGTGAATGTGGAATAGGAAATCTGTGGTGTTTTTCGAATGTTCGAACCACGCTGGGTATAATCAACCCATGCAGTCCATCCGCTCTTTCATTGGAGATATCTGGCAGGCGCACAGGAAGCGAACCTTCATCGTACTGGTGGCCATGTCCATCTCCATCAGTGTAGGATTCATCTACCAAGATGATGCATATATCCACCTTGGCCCCATCGTCTGGTGGTTGTATGCCATCTTGATGGCATACTTTGCCTTGCGGTCCAATGGTCAGGTCTCGATCTCGCGTTTCCGGTTTGACCGCCGCACCACCGCCCTGCTCCTGCTATTGGCGGTTGGTTTATCTCTGCGCATGTTCAACCTGCGGAATTTTCCCGCTGCATTTCTTCCCGACGAATCCGGGTCACTGGAATTCTCTCTTTATAACGTGTTCAATCCTGCGTTGGGGAGTCAAACCATCCATCCGCTTCGCACGGGACTGGATGCTCAACCTGTGCTCTACAGTTACATCCTGCGCCTGAGCGTTGAACTGTTCGGGTTTACGTTTTGGGGAGTGCGGATGTCCAGCGTTATCGCCGGTACATTATCCATCGCTGCTGTCTACTTTATGATCCGTCAATTCGACAGTGAGCGCACCGCCTGGTTTGCAGCCATCTTGATGGCCGCCTACCATTACCATATCCACTGGTCGCGAATTTCTTTAAGCAACATCTGGACGACCCTCTTCCTGCCGCTGACCCTTGGGTTTTTCATCCGCGGCTGGCGCGAGAGCCGCGACAACAACGCCCTGCTCGCCGGGCTGTGCCTTGGACTGACAGCCTATTTTTACACCGGCGGATATATTCTCATCTTTCTGATCGGCGCGGTCATCTGGCAGATCTGGCGCACGCCGCATGAATATACCCGCTTCACTTTATATACCGGAAAAATGCTGACCCTGACCACAGTCGTTGCTGCGCCGTTGATGGTTTTTGCCTTATTAAATCCCGCCTCTTTTCTGGAACGCGCCAGCACCGTCTTTGCCTGGAAACCCGGCGTCACGGAGATCCTATTAGGACCCGACGCCACCTCAAGCGATCTACTGGTCTATCAATTCACTCATTCCTTCGGAGCCTTCAACCTCTACCCCGATGTGACTCATTTCTACGCGCCCAACGTTCCGTTCCTGATCGGAATATCCTCCCTGTTATTTTTGATCGGCATTCCATTGGCCATTGGGAAAAAAAAATGGCTGCCTCTTTTTTGGATCTTGATCGTCACGCTATTTGGCGGCATGATGTCTGCTGGAACGCCCGGGTCTTCCCACTTCACGCCCGTCATCCCAGCGATCTGCTGGCTTGTGGCGATTCCACTTAACGGTATGGCGGAAGCCAAACAACCTCGTTGGGCCTACATCCTTCTGGCAGCCATCATTGTGACAGATATTGTTTTCTACTTTTGGATCTACCCCTCGAATTCCTTCGCAGATTTCAGCGCGCCTTTCCCCATCGTTGCCCCCTACGGCAATTAACTCACAGCAGGTTGTTCGACGAATCAAACAACCTGCTGGTTAGATAGAGGGTGGGACACTATAACAATGTCCCCTTTAGAATGATCGCTGCCACAGTAAAGTAAATGATCAGGCCGGAGACATCCACCAGCGTAGCAACAAATGGGGCCGAAGATGTAGCCGGGTCCAGCCCGATGCGGCGCAGGAGGAAGGGCAACATCGAACCGGAGAGCGATCCCCATAACACGATCCCAACCAGCGAGAGCCCTACGGTCACCGCCAACAAAAACCAATGCTCCCCGTAGGAGTGGAACAAATTTGCCCAGAGCGTGATGCGCAGAAAACCGATGGCGCCCAGGATGCCCCCCAACGACAAACCGGACAATATCTCGCGGCGCATCACCCGCCACCAATCCTGCAACTCCACTTCACCCACCGCCATCGCGCGGATGATCAGGGTGGAGGCTTGCGAACCTGAGTTCCCACCGCTTGAAATGACCAACGGCACAAAGATCGAAAGCACAACAGCCTTGGCGATCTCATTCTCGAACCTGCCCATCGCTGTGGCCGTGAGCATCTCGCTCAGGAAAAGGATCACCAGCCAGGTGGCGCGCTTCTGCACCATTTTGGAAATCGCGATCTTCATATACGGCTCGTCCAGCGCTTCTGAACCGCCCATTTTTTGAAAATCCTCCGTGGTCTCCTCTTCAACCACATCAAGGATATCATCCACGGTCACAATGCCGATCAACGTCTCCTCCGCATCTGTGACAGGCAGTGCGTTCAAGTCCGAGTCTTTGAACAGGTCCACAGCCGCTTCACGGTTTTCGGTAGCCTTCAGGGAGGAATAACGCGAGTCCATCAGATTGGAGATGAGTTCCTCCGGCGGCGCCAGCAGCACCTGCCGGATGCGAAGGTCATCCACCATTTTATTATTCTCGTCGATGACAT
>DAOQBX010000307.1:0-3064 GCA_035340155.1 Anaerolineales bacterium
CAGCATCACATCGCGCGGGGCGACGGCGCCGGTGGGGTTGGATGGGTAGCCGATAAAAATGATCTTCGTGCGCGGTGTGATCGCCTTGCGAATATCGTTGGGGTCTATCGTAAAATTGTTCTCAAGCCGCGCGGGGATCTCGATCGGCACGCCGCCGGCGAGGATCACTTCAGCCTGGTAGGAGACAAAGCAAGGGGTTGGGATGATGACCTCATCACCCGGTTCGAGCACGGCCGTGAATGTAAGATACAACGCTTCAGACACGCCGACGGTGGCAATGACCTCATTGGCGGGATCATACTGCACGTTATACAGCCGCTTTAAATTATCGGCAATGCCCTGTCGCAATTCCACTTTGCCGGAATTCGAAGTGTAGTGCGTCTCGCCATTTTGCAGCGAGCGGATGCCCGCATCCAGAATGGGCTTGGGCGTGGTGAAATCCGGCTCACCAATGCCCAGCGAAATGACATCCTTCATCGTCGCGGCAATGTCGAAAAATTTTCGAATGCCGCTGGGCTTCAGCCCGGCCACACGTTTCGAGAGTCTTTGTACTGCGCCAACTTCCTGCATTGAGCCTCCTGTAGCGTGTCGTTGCGAGGAGGACGGTTTAACGCCCTCACAGCGACTTAAATGGGTTGTACGTGCCAGTCGTCCGAGATTTCCTGGTACGTAAGTTCGAACGCCAGACCGTTCACGGTCTTGACGCAAAAGCCTTTCTCACCGGGTCCACGCCAGCGCGAAAAGATCTCTGCGATCTCATACCGCCGTCCCTCCCACACCAGCGAAAGCGGACGCTCCGCATATTCCGTATCTGACCTGCACTCAACGGCTTCCATGCGGACTCACAACTCGATCGAACTCGTATCCCCTACATTCAATTTCATGACGTGCCCATCGCCTCTGCCCTTGACCCTGGCTTGTTTCCCAATAAGAGAACGATTCAACGCCGCATCCTTGATCTCGCAATCCGGCTCGACGATGGACTCTGAGATCTGGACATTCTCGATCTTGCAATTCGCACCGATCGAAGCGAACGGGCCGATCTTCGCGTTGCTGATCTTTGCGCTGGCATGGATCGCCACCGGTTCGACGATCTCGACATTCGAACCTTCGAACTTCCCAACTTGTGAACCCATCTTTTCGAGCAGGATCTTGTTCGTATCGAGGGTTGCTTCAATCGTGCCTGTATCCAGCCAGGTGCTGATGTTCTGGGTGCGCACCTTCGCCCCGGCATCGATCATGATCGAGATGGCATCGGTCAGGAAGTACTCGTTCTTCAGCATCACGCCGCGCTTCATCTGGTCGTCTATGGCGGCCAGCAGTTGGGCGGAATCCCTGAAGTAATAACAGCCGACCACCACAAGATTATTGTCCAGGCTTTGCGGCTTCTCGATGAAGCGCTTCACCCAGCCATCCGGTCCCTTCTCAGCGACGCCGAAGCGACGCGGGTCTTCCACCGGCATCACCCAGGCCACGCCGTCGGCTTCCTCGCTGGCCAGGAAGGAAAAATCGGTATCCATTAAAGTGTCCGAGAAGCACATGATCATCGGACCCTTCAAATATTCGCGCGCAAGCCAGAGCGCATGCGACTGTCCCTTCATTTCACTCTGGACAACATAATGCGCCTTGAGGTTCGGATAATTTTCCTTAATGAATGCAGGAACCTGCAATTCACCAAGATAGGGCCCGACAATAAAAATGAACTCGGCGTTCTCGGGGTCTGGCAGGGTCTTGAACATGTCCATGACATGCTCGAGCGAGGTCTTGCCTGCCACACTGACAAGTGGCTTGGGCTTGCTCCAGGTATGGGGGCGCATACGGGTGCCCCAGCCTGCCATGGGGATGACGATCTTGATGGATTCACGGGTCATGGGTCTCTGTTTCCATTTCGCGTTGGATTTTTTCTTATTATACCGTTTTGAATTTTTTACAACGTTGCCAACTCCCCTTAATTTCAATTCGTCTGGATAACTTTCACCACTCCCCGAACCGGGGCAGGATCTTTCCCTGCCCGTATTTTTCCAGGAGATTGCGATGCAGGGAGTAGGTATCCTCCGGCAGGGCATTCAAATGGAACAAACGCATCTCTGCGATCTCCGCATCCGACTCTCCTGTAAACTTGAAATCCTTGCAGAGGAAAACGGAAGTATGGTCGGTCTTCCATTGGATGTAGCTCGTATAAACCCCCATAAGATCGACCTTGCCCAATTCCGCGCCGGTTTCTTCGTGGGCTTCGCGCCGTGCTGCTTCATCCAAAGTCTCCCATTTTTTCACTCCGCCGCCCGGCATGAACCATCCCGGCAGGTACGTGTGACGCACCAACCAGACGCTCTCGTTCTCGACCATCATGGCCCTCACCCCAACGCGGATCGGACGGAAAAGAAAACAATAGATCTTGAAACCAAGATATAAGAAGCGATAGAACATTAAGAGTGACCCAACACAGGGTGCGGTTGATACAACTCCTCGAGGCGCTTGACTTCTTCATCCGATAATTTGATGTCAAGAGTTGCCAATGCCTGATCCAAATGCGCCTCTTTACTGGACCCGATAATAGGGGAGGCGATATAGGGCTTCGACAACACCCAAGCCAATGCAACCTGTGAAGAGGTCACACCGCGTTCTTTGGCGATCTCTTCCGCGCGGTTTGCTACAAGGAAATCATCCTCACGTCCGTAGAGTTCTTTAAAGAAGCCATCGGTTTTATAGCGGGTGGTTTGTGCTCCACTCTTGCTGTTGCGGGCGAAGAATCCGCGTGCCATGGGGCTCCACGGAATGAGACCCACGCCGGTTTCCATGCACAGCGGAATCATCTCGCGCTCTTCTTCACGATAGACCAGGTTGTAGTGATTCTGCATGGATACGAACTTTGTCCAGCCGTTCATCTCTGCCACATGCTGCGCCTTCAAGAATTGACGCACAAACATGGACGACGCCCCGATATATCTCGCTTTCCCAGCGCGGACGATTTCGTTTAGCGCTTCCATCGTCTCTTCGATGGGGGTGTTGTAATCCCAGCGGTGGATCTGGTACAAGTCCACGTAATCCATTTGCAGGCGTTTGA
>DAOQBX010000308.1:0-3056 GCA_035340155.1 Anaerolineales bacterium
CCCTGGATCACAATAATGAGGATGCCTGCCAGCATGAACAAGCCGGATGTATCGCGCGCATCCATCCCCAGCCGGTTGAGGGTGAACAACGAAAAGAGTTGTTCATACCCGCCAAACGCCACCTGATAAAAGAACATCACCACCACCAGGAACCAGATCGTGGGCCGGTGAGTCATGGCCTCACGCAGCGCAGCGATCGAGAACGGACGCCGCTTGCGCGAGGCTTCCGGGTCAGAGGCCTCTGCCACGGTTTCCTTGAACCAGAAGGTCGTCAATAAAATGGAGGTGAGTGAGAACAGGGCGGCGGTCCATGCCACGGCCTGGTAGTTTTGCCCGGTGGAAGCAAGGACAATGAAAGCCAGCACCGGTCCCAGCACAAAGCCGACCCCAAAGGCCGCACCGACCAGTCCCAGCCCCTGCGTGCGGGTCTTCTCGTTGGTGCTGTCTGTGATGGCCGCCTGCGCGGTGGAAATGTTCGCACCGGAGAGGCCGTCGATGATGCGCGAGACGAACAACAGGAAGAGCGTGTTCGCAAAACCCAACAGGATGAAACCGATCAACGTCCCGATCTGGCTGACGATGAGGATCGGCTTGCGTCCAAAGCGGTCGGATAATCTCCCGAGCACTGGCGCGCCGAGGAACTGCATCAGCGGGTAGGCGGCCTGGAGAATGCCGACCATGAACGGTTCCGCGCCGAAGCGCGCAGCATACAACGGCAGCAGGGGGATGATGATGGACAATCCCATCAGGTCCACCAGTACGATCACCAGGATGGGCAGGATGCGTTTGAAATCAAGTTTGTCTTCAGGGTGCGTTTGCGCGGCGGCAGATTCTGTCATGAATATCCTCAAATCATTTTCTCAAAGACCCTGAAGGCTTGAATCCTTCAGGGTCTTTTTCTTACGCGACTACGGCTTCGGGTTCTTCCTGCCGTTTGAACTGGCTCATATAGAGTTCGTAATAGAAGCCCTTCTTGGCCAGCAGTTCTTCATGATTGCCCTGCTCCACAATGTCGCCGTGTTGCATGACGAGGATCAGGTCCACATCACGGATGGTGGACAGGCGGTGTGCAATGACAAAGCTGGTACGGCGCTTGTCGTTCATCAGGTTGTCCATCGCCTTTTGGATCAGCACTTCGGTGCGTGTGTCCACGCTGGAGGTCGCTTCATCGAGGATGAGGATCTTCGGGTCGGCCAGCACCGCGCGCGCGATGGTCAGCAATTGCATCTGTCCCTGTGAAATATTGGAGGTCTCCTCGTTCAACACCATGTTGTAACCGTCCGGCCAGGTATGGACGAAATGGTCCACATGCGCGGCCTTCGCAGCAGTGATGACCTCTTCATCCGTGGCGTTCGGTCTGCCGTAACGGATATTTTCCATGATGGAGCCGTTATACAGCCAGGTATCCTGCAGGACCATGCCGAACATCCGGCGCAGGTCATGGCGTGTAAAGTCGCGAATGTCATGGCCATCGACCAGGATGGCGCCTTCGTTCACATCGTAGAAGCGCATCAGTAACTTGACCATGGTGGTCTTGCCTGCGCCGGTCGGCCCGACGATGGCGATCTTGTGGCCGGGTTCCGCTTCGGCGGAGAAGTCATTGATGATGATCTTCTCGGGGTTGTAGCCAAAGTGAACATCCTTGAATTCGACGTGTCCCTGCACGTCGTCCAGTTGGACCGGGCTTTCAGATTCAGGAGTCTCCTCCGCTTCATCGAGGAATTCAAATACGCGCTCAGCCGCCGCGGCCGTCTGCTGCAACACATTGGAGATATTCGCCAGCTGGGTGATGGGCTGCGTGAACGAGCGCACATATTGAATGAAGGCCTGAATATCGCCGACCGTGATGGTGCCTTTAATGGCGAGGTACCCGCCAAGGATGGCCACGGCCACATACCCCAGGTTGCCGATGAACATCATGATCGGCATCATCAGACCGGAGAGGAACTGTGACTTCCAGGCGGCATCGTACAACATGTCGTTCGAGCCGTCGAACTTCTGGATGCTCTCTTCTTCGCCGTTGAAAGCCTTCATCACAATGTGGCCGCTGTACATTTCCTCCACATGCCCGTTGACATGCCCGAGGTAATCCTGCTGCTGCTTGAAATACTTCTGTGACTGTTTGACGATCAGCATGACCGTCACCATCGAAAGCGGGATGATCACCAGCGCCACCACGGTCATGGCCCAGCTGATGGAGAACATCATGACCAATACACCGATCACCGTGACAATGGAGGTGATGATCTGCGACAGGCTCTGGCTGAGGGTCTGGTTGACCGTATCCACATCGTTGGTGATGCGCGAGAGCACTTCGCCGTGCGTGGTGCCGTCGAAATACTTCAACGGCATGCGGTTGATCTTCTCGGAGATGTCGCGGCGGAAGCGGTAGGCGATATTGGTGGAGATGTTCGCCATGATCCAGCCCTGGATGTACATGAACAGGGCCGAGACCAGGTATAGTCCCAGGGTGATCAATGCGATACGGCCGATGTATGCGAAATCGATCTCGCCGCTGCCGTTCAATTGCGCCATCACACCTTCAAAGAGTTTCGTGGTGGCGTTGCCTAATATCTTCGGACCGGCAATGCTGGCCGCGGTCGAAGCGATCGCAAAGATCATCACGACCAAGATCAGGAGACGATACGCGCCCAGGTACTCGATCAACTTGCTCATCGTGCCTTTAAAGTCGCGCGCCTTGGCGGTGGGCCCACCCATCATGTGGCCGCCCATCGGGCCGCCCATGCGGGGACCTTGCTGCTGTTGTCCGGGTCTGCCTTGCATCATCATGCCAACTCCTCCTTGCTGAGTTGCGACAGGGCGATCTCCTGGTAGGTTTCACAAGTTTCCATAAGTTCCTTATGCGTGCCCTTGCCGACGATCCGGCCTTCATCGAGCACGATGATCTGTTCGGCGTTCTTCACCGTGGAGACGCGCTGGGTGACGATCAACAGCGTGCTGTCGGCGGTCTTTTCCTTGAGCGCCCGGCGCAAAGCGGCATCGGTCTTGAAATCGAGCGCGGAGAAACTGTCGTCGAGGATGTAGATCGGCGGGTT
>DAOQBX010000309.1:0-3047 GCA_035340155.1 Anaerolineales bacterium
GACCCTGTTCGGCGGCGCGAGATCCTCAAAAAATGGAATTGGACTCTCGGAGGCGGATAAACCATGCAAGCTCCCGTACATCACGTTATTGGTTTGACTTCCATCATCCGCGAACGGCTGCTGCCCGTCCCCGGCACGGTGAATGCTCGTGTACAACAAAAGGTTGGCGCGAACGATATTGTTGCGGAGGCTCGTTGGTCGCACGAGCATGTGCTGCTGGATGTGGCACGTTTGCTGAACGTCTCACCTGCTGCGGCAGACCGCTTGATCAAATGTCAGGTGGATGACCAGGTGGCCGCTTCGGCTGAGATTGCCGTTGGCAAAGGTCTGTTCCCTCGCACTGTGCATACTCCCCGCGATGGGCGCGTAGTGGCTGTCGGAGGCGGACAGGTGCTGCTGGAGGTTGGCGAATCGAAGATCGAGTTGCGCGCCGGAATTCCCGGCACGGTGATCCAGACCATCCCCAATCAAGGGGTCATCATTCAAACCACCGGCGGGCTCGTTCAGGGCGTGTGGGGCAATGGCCGCATCGACTCGGGACTGATGGTCAACCTGGCCGAAACGCCTGATAGCGTACTGGCCGTGGGCCGTTTGGATGTCAGCCTGCGCGGTTCGATCCTGCTGGCCGGGATCGTCAAAGACGCCGAGACCTTGCAGGCCGCCGGAGACCTGCCTGTGCGCGGGTTGATCATTTCCAGCATCTTCCCCTCGCTCATTCCAAAAGCCCGTGAAATGCGCTACCCGATCATGGTGACAGATGGGTTTGGGGCTTTGCCCATGAACTCGGCCGCTTATAAATTGCTAGCCACCAATGCCAAGCGTGAAGTCACTGTCAATGCCGAGGCTTTCGACCGATACACCGGCGCGCGACCTGAAGTGATCATTCCACTGCCCATCTCCAGCGAACCCGCCGCCCCTCATGACATGGAAAATTTCGCGCCGGGGTTACAAGTCCGCCTGCGCCGCCCGCCCGCAATGGGAACGATCGGATCGATCGTCAACGTGCTCCCGGGTCTGATCACCCTGCCCAGCGGTTTGCGCGCGCCCGCTGCAGAAGTCAAACTCGAAAATGGCGAAACGGTTGTCGCGCCCCTCGTAAACCTCGAAGTTGTGGGATAATATTCCCGTCCTTATTTCATTTTGTGATTGATACATCAACCAGGAGAGTGCTCCATGTCTTTCGATGAGAACAATTTTGATACTTCTGAAGAGGCCCCGCTCCCGGAGGAATCAAATAACAACCGGACGTTCCTTATCGCCGTCGGAATCCTGGGCGGGATCATCTTGATCTCTGTGGCCTGTCTTGTGGGCGTGTATCTCTTTGGCGCGCGAACTCGCGCCACGCAGCAGGCGCAGGCCGCTTCCGTTACACAAACCGCGCAGGCCGCCAATGCCTTTATCGATCAGGCGCTGACCGCCACCTTCGAAGCCTCCATCCTGCCGACCGCCACCGAACCCCCGACCGCTACGGCCGTGGTCAATGTTGCCACCATCACCCTCACCCCGGACCCGAATGTCACACAGGGCGTGAGTGCAGCCGCCCTCAACGGGACACCGGCAGCTGCCACCGCAACGGTCGCCGCCGCGTTGACACAGGCCGCAGTTGCTCAGCTGACCATTGTCCCCACCTCGACGTTGCTGCCACAGACAGGTATTGTGGAGGATGTGGGTGTGCCTGGATTGGTGGTGATGGCGCTCGCATTCATCATCGTGATCATGCTGGCGCGCAGGCTTCGCACTGCTCCCGTCCGGTAAAAAAATCCCCTCGAATCAAAAACTCACCCCATGCGGGGTGAGTTTTCTTTTAAGTGTTTTCCAGTTTCACATACAGACGTTTGTTCTTCCTGCCCTTGTTATCGGTGCGGAAGATCGTGAAGCGGCCGACTTTGTGAGTGGAGTCCACGTGGGTGCCACCGCAGGCCTGAGCATCGAAGCCTTGAATCTCCACCACGCGTACGCGGCCGTTAACCACCGGCGGACGGACATCCAACGTGCGAAGCAAGTCATTGCGTGTTTGAAATTCTTCTTCTGAAATGAAATAGGCCTGGATCGTACGTTCTTCCTGGAGCACGGCATTGACCTTAGACTCCAGTTCTGTGACCATGGCGACGGAAAAATTCTCAAAGTTAAAATCGATGCGGGAATAATCCTCGCCGATCTGCACACCAGTGATCCAACCGTTGTAATCACGCAGGGTAATGGTATTCAGAACATGCAAGACGGTGTGATATCGCGCCAAAGCGATACGCCTTTCACGATCAATGTGCAGGGTCAGGGGCCGTCCTAGCAGGGACTCGCTCAATGCATTCCTGCTCACATGCCAGATGATCTGATCTTCATCCGCAAAAGCGGATTCGATCTCGATATGGCTGCCGTCCGGCAGGGTGGCGAATCCGCTGTCGGCGGGCTGGCCGCCCCCGCCGGGATAGAAGCAGGTCCGGTCAAGGGCGAAGCGATGTTCCTGAATCGCAATGACCATTGCCCCGGCTTCAAAGCAATGGTCATCCTGAAGGTACAGTCGTTCGGTCGCCTGCAAGGGCATGAATTTTTAGACCACGCTCTCCGCGACGGTTTTGCCATAGCCGAGCAAGGCTTTGACCATATCCTGTGTACGTCCTTCCGCATAGACACGCAAAACGGGTTCGGTACCAGACGGGCGGATCAACAGCCAGGAGTCATCGGCCATAATATATTTTACGCCGTCACGTTGGCTGATCTCTGAAACTTTTGCGTCTCCGATCTCAGCCGGGGCTTTTTTGGTGAGGAACTCGGTCATCTCGGCCTTGGCCACGGGGCGACTAAGGCGCAAGTCAACACGTTCGTAAAAAGCGGGGCCAACATCGGCAAGTAGGTCATCCACCATTTCACCCAACGATTTACCAGAAGCGGCCAGCATTTCCACGATGAGCAGCCCCATGATCGGGCCATCGCCTTCGGGAATATGACCCTTGAAGGAAATGCCGCCCGACTCTTCGCCGCCAATGAGAACATCATCCGTCATCATGATGTCAGCAATATGGTTGAAACCCACCGGCGTTTCGTAGATC
>DAOQBX010000310.1:0-3047 GCA_035340155.1 Anaerolineales bacterium
GTGTTCGCCGCAGCCCGAAGATCAGCGAGCAGGTCAGAGGTCGAAGCAGAAGCGGATTCATATCCAGCCAGCGCCAATCCGAATGCGGCAGCAGCTCCGATGGCTGGCGCGCCGCGCACGACCATCTCCTGAATGGCTCGCGCCACTTCACGATGAGCCCGATAGGCAACGATCTCAAAACGCGCAGGCAGTATGCGCTGGTCGATCATCTTGAGTTGGTGGTCTTCCCAGAATACAGAACGCATGGCTTCCTTATTAGACAATATTGGAATTAAGGTGACAGTCACTCATCCGGCAAAGTGACTGTCACCTGTTTATTATTGTTTGATCTCGGTCCACAGATCGTCATAGAGCACGAGCGCATCGCCGAGGTCGATCACTTCGTGGCCTTTGGCAAACTCCTCCGGCGGAGTGTTGGTGATGGGCGAGGAAATATACGGTTCGTAGACGTCCGGCTGGTTCTCTTTGGCGTACTCCAAGGCAGCTTTGTTCGGGTTGGTGTAGGGATAATCCACCAGAGTCAGCCAGTTGGTATCACCCTGCATGAGATAGTTGAACCAAGCATAAGCCGCATCGGGATGCGGCGCCGTGGTGGGGATCGCCATGCCATCGTAGAAGATGATCGAGCCTTCAGATGGGAAGACATACTGAAAGGCCGGGTTCTCCTGCGCGGCCAGGAAGGCTTCGCCGTTCCAGACAATGCCGAGATCCACATCACCAGCCACCAACGGGGTCTTCGGGCTGTCACTGTCGAACACGCGGATGTTCGGCATGAGTTCAATCAATTTCTGTTTGGCCTCTTCAAGATGCGCCGGGTCGGTATCGTTGACGTTATAGCCGAGGGTCAACAGCGCCATGCCAATGATGACGCGGTTGTCATCCACGGCCACGATGCGGCCCGCGTACTCGGGACTCCACAGGTCGGCCCAGGAGGTCGGCGGGGTGGCCACGGTCTCGCTGTTATAAACGATGGCCTGTGTACCCATCTGATACGGCACTACAAAATTAAGCGCATCGCCGTAGGCTGCGGTGAGGCTGGCATCGAGGTTGGCCGTATTCGGCAGTTTCGACGGATCCAACTCCTGCAACAGACCTTCACGGATGAGCACGCCGATCATGTAATCGCTGGGGTGGATCACATCATACGGGTTCACATCCTGCCCGATGGACACCTTGGAATACAGTTCCTCGTTGGACGAGAAATAATCCACGTTCACTTCCACACCGTAGACCAGCCCAAAACATTCGAGGATGTCAGCAGGCACGTACTCCGTCCAGGTGAAGATATTGATCTTGTCACTCTCAAATTCGATGCGCGGACTCGGCTGCGGACAGGCAAACCCGCTGGAAGCAACAACCTCGGCGGAGGCCGCCAGGCCCCCACCCGCACAAGCTGTCACAACGATCAACAGCACGCTCGACAAAATCAACCGAGCCATACGATGGATTTTGTGGTGTGTGTTCATTTTTCTCCTTGGATGATAACGGTCTTGCAAAGGCGCGTCGCCCTCACAAGACCTGGAATGACTTGCAGCGTGGATTATATTTCATCGCAACCTTGAGCACAACACATGAGAATAAACTGAATCCCCTGCTTGACGCTGCCTTTGTTTACCAGTATAAAAACAGGATGAAGACTCAACGCCCTTCGGCCTCCCGCATCGTTCTTGGACTTTGGCTTGCCCTTTCCCTCACGGCCTGTTCCGTGCTCGAAAATCTTCCTGCCATCCCACCCGGTTGGACGGTGACTCCCAGCCTGACCACCACGCCCGAAGCGACCTTCACCCCCACGGTCACTCCCACCCCACAGGTCACCGCCCGCGTGGGCGTGGGCGATGTGGCGCTCTTCAACGGGGACTATGACCTGGCCATGCAGCAATATCAGATCGTCTTGCAGGATTCGCCCGACGTGCAATTACGCGCATCCGCGAAATGGGGCGAGGCGCGTGTGTACTATGCCCAGGGACGGTATAACGAAACGCTCACGGCCCTGCAAAGTTTGCTGATGGAATATCCCCAGTCGCCGCAATTCGCAATGGCTTACTTCCTGCAAGGCTGGGTCTTCTATAATCTGGAGAATTATCCCGCCGCCGCCGACTCATGGCAGACCTATCTCAGCCTGAGGCCCGGCATGCTGGATGCCTACGTGCAGGAACTGCGCGGCGACGCGTTATATAACGCCAACAATTATGCCGGGGCGCTGCCTGCCTATGAAGCCGCCATTCAAGCGCCCACCCTCGGCGATGACACCACGCTCGACCTCAAGGTCGCCTCCACCCAAACGCAACTCGGAAATTATCAGGACGCGCTGGCCTTATATGACGGAGTCTTTGCCCGCACCACCAGCGATTACATCAAGGCCCAGGCGTTGTACGAGGCCGGGTTGGTGCACCAGACCTTGGGTCAGAGCCCCGAAGCGCTGGCCCGCTTCACCGACGCCGTGGAAAATTATCCGCGTTCCTATTATGCCTATCTCAGTCTCGTGGCCCTGCTGGATGCGGGCGGCACCGTCAGCGAGTTGAAGCGCGGGCTGGTGGATTATTACGCCGGTCAATATGATGTGGCCATCGCCGCCTTTGACCGTTACCTTGAAAGCAACCCGCCGGAGAATGACGGCACCGCTTATTACTACCGCGCGCTGGCGAAGAATTACCTCAGCCAGTTCGATGCGGCCCTGCTCGACTATGAAACCTTCCTCGGCAATTTTTCCGCGAACATCCATTGGGGCGACGCATGGGGCGAGAAAGCGTTCATCGAATGGGCGCAAAAGGGAGAATACACCCGGGCCGCCGAGACCCTGCTGGAGTTCGTGCGCATTGCCCCCAATACCTCGCTGACCGCAGACTACCTGATGAGCGCCGCGCGCATCTACGAACGTGATGCGCAATACGACAAGGCGGTTGAGACGTGGTCGCGGGTCATCAACGAATATCCCGGCTCGGCCCCGTCCACTTATGCGGCCTTTCTGATCGGCGTGGTGCAATACCGGCAGGGAAATTTTGGGCCCGCGCTTGATTCGTTCAAGCGCAGCCTCGCCCTCGCCCAAA
>DAOQBX010000311.1:0-3038 GCA_035340155.1 Anaerolineales bacterium
CCTTTCTTATTGGCCTGCAACATCAGCCGACGTTGCAGTTCGAAAGCCTGGAGACTTTCGAGTCCGTTCCACAAAACAAAAAACTCTCGCCCATTACGGGGCGGGAGTTTTATCTCACGCGGTTCCACCCGATTTACCCTGAGTCTTCCGATGGGTATCTCTTGAGCCGATAACGGGGCCGTCCGTTTCCCTTAGTCTCTTTCGATTTCAGGGTTACGCTCGCGGGTGGTATTCAGCGGATGTTTCCGGCCCGGGCTCTCAACAACTCGCCAGGGCTCTCTGTCAGAAACTGGGACCGCTTACTCGTCCCGGTTGAAGCGTTTATATATGTGCGCTTATTATATGCCGCACAATCGGATTGTCAAGCACCCGGCGTAAAACACAGATAAAAAAAGTCCCTCATAAAAGGGACCTTTTGTGGGCGAGATAGGGCTCGAACCTACGACCTCTGCTATGTCAAAGCAGTGCTCTAACCAACTGAGCTACCCGCCCGAAGGACTGACATTATAACGAGAGTAGGCCGATTTGGCAATACGCACTTTCCCTTGCTGGTATAATCCTTGCGCTATGGCTCGCAAGAAAGCGCCCGAAGACCTGTCTGTGGAGGAACTTCGCCGCCTGTTGGTGGAGAAGCGGCGCGGCGCGCGCAAAGATCGCCTGGAGCATTACCGTCGAACGGGACGGGTCGTCTCGGTTGCGCCGGATCTCGATATGGATGCGCCTCAAACCGCGCCGGTCATTGATACGGCAGAAGCGGGCGAGGCCACTCTGATGCCGGTGCCCATCAACCCGCGCCGAAAGATATTAGATCGCATCCTGCTCGGCGTGGAGGTGCTCGCCGTGATCGGGCTGGCCGCGGTCATCTTTAACGGAGTTGGCTTGCTTCGCACGTTAAACAACGAAGTGGTGGCAGCCCTGAACCCGGAGACCGCCGTCCCGACGCCTTTGGTCATGGCTGTGGTGCTGCCCTCAGGTCACACCCCACCCGATGCGCTGGGCAACACCCGTCCCAACGACGCGGAGATTCCCTCCCATCTGCTCCCGATGGTTCAGTCGCTGGCGAACATCCCCGTCCCCACTGCCGCACCGGATCAGGCTGTCCGCATCCAGATTCCCTCCATCAATGTGGACGCTCCCATTGTCCAGGGTGATGGCTGGGAACAACTGAAGAAGGGCGTAGGCCAGTACATTGGCTCCTCAGCCCCCGGCCGCGACGGAAACCTGGTGCTCTCCGCGCATGATGACGTCTACGGTGAGATCTTCCGCTATCTGGACAGACTCGTTCCCGGAGACCAGGTCATCATCTACACCCAGCAGCGCCAGTTCACCTACATTGTGGACCGTACAGTGCTGGTCGAGCCGACCGCTGTGGAAGTGATGGCGCCCACGCCAAACCCCACGGTCACACTCATCTCGTGCTATCCATATCTTGTCAACGATCAGCGCATTGTCGTCTTTGCGCGATTACAAAATTGAAGGAGAAATAACAATGGCCAAGAAAAACAAACGCCCCACCCCGGTTGTATCGGTTGCAAACACTTCTGCTGCGCAGAAGACCGAGTTCAACCCCGATTACACCCAGGTCAAGAAGGACCTTACCCGCATTGGTGTGCTGGCAGGTTCCATCCTTGTTGCGCTTGTTGCGCTTTCGTTCTTTTTGAAATGAACGAATTGAAGAAAGGATGAAAGAGGAAAGACCGTAACGGTCTTTCCTCTTTTTTGTTGACGTATACCGCACTCGGGTATTATATAATCCACGTATGCCCTCTTCTCAACACGAAATCACTCTCGAAAAACTTTCCTACGGCGGCGAGGCGATGGGACGGCTCTCCGATGGTCGCGCTGTCTTCGTTCCCTTCGGCTTGCCCGGCGAAACAGTCCGCATTCGATTGACTCAAGAAAAACAAAACTTCGCCCGCGGCGAAATCCTTGAAATCCTCAAACCTTCTCCAGATCGCATTGAAGCCAAATGCAAACACTTCACCCAATGTGGCGGATGCCACTACCAGAACCTGCCTTACGAAAAACAACTAACAGCCAAAGCAGACATTCTGCGTGACCAACTTCAACGCATTGGCAAAATCGAAAATCCGCCCGTGCAAGTTACTGTCCCTTCGCCAAATCAATGGAACTACCGCAACCACGTCCAATTTCACCTCACCGACGATGGCAAGATTGGCTTCATCAGCGCACGTGGAAATAGAACAATTCCAATCGAAGAATGTCACCTGCCCGAAGCCACCATCGACGCCTTCCGCAATGACCTGCAATTCGAATCGCGCATGAACCTCGAACGCGTCTCCATCCGCTCCGGCACAGACGATGACCTCATGCTCATCCTCGAATCCGAAACCGAAGAGACACCTGAACTCGAGATCGAAGCCGATATCTCCATCGTCCACATCTACGAAGATCACCCTGTCATCATCGCCGGAAGCAACGCACTCACCATTCAAGTCCTCGGCAAAGACTTCCACGTCTCCGCGCCATCCTTCTTCCAAGTCAACACCCCTATGGCAGAAAAAATGGTGCAACACCTAATCACCAATCTCCAATTACCAATTACCAACAACCAATCTGTCACTCTACTAGATATATATTGTGGCGTCGGCTTGTTCAGCAAATTCTTCGCCGACAAATACGCCAAAGTCATCGGCATTGAATCCGCGCCCTCCTCCTGCGAAGACTTCGCCATCAACCTCGACGAATTCGACAACGTCGAACTCTACGAAGGTAGTGCTGAAGAAATT
This sequence comes from Anaerolineales bacterium, assembly GCA_035340155.1. Classification (GTDB taxonomy): domain Bacteria; phylum Chloroflexota; class Anaerolineae; order Anaerolineales; family Villigracilaceae; genus Villigracilis. Next base: position 2,751 of record DAOQBX010000311.1, read on the forward strand.
CTGCCTGCCCTCGCCCCGCAACTAACCGAACCCATTCACATGATCGTTGACCCACCCCGCGCTGGCATCGACAAATTCGCCCTCGACGCGATTCTGCAAATCAACCCGCAATTCATTGCCTACGTCTCCTGCGATCCATCCACTCTCGCGCGTGACGCGGCGCGACTCATCAAAGGCGGCTACACCCTGCAACATGCCACGCCCTTCGACCTCTTCCCGCAGACCTATCACATCGAGTCCATCTCCATCTTCACGCGCTGACATGCTCAAGCCGCTCGGCGACTCCGC
>DAOQBX010000312.1:0-3032 GCA_035340155.1 Anaerolineales bacterium
TCTGGGGCAAGCGGTTTGCCAGCCACAACCTTCGGGCCGCCGCCATGCATCTTCAGTGCGCGGACAGTGGCAACCATCACCACTACTTGCGGGATCAAGCCGGAGTAGCGGCATTTGATGTTGAAGAATTTTTCCATGCCGATGTCCGCGCCGAAGCCGGACTCCGTAACCACGAAACCGTCTTTACCGACCAGTTTGAGGGCGATCATATCGGCGATGATGGAGGATTGGCCGTGGGCGATGTTGGCGAACGGACCCGCATGCACTGTGGCGGGTGTGCCTTCGAGGGTCTGCATCAGGTTGGGCTTGATCGCATCCTTCATCAGGACGGTCACCGCGCCAGCCACGCCGAGGTCTTCCACGGTCACGGCTTCGCCCTGCTTGTTGGTGGCTACGACCATCTTGCCGAAGCGCTCGCGCATATCTTCGAGGCCCGTGGTCAGCGCCAGCACCGCCATGATCTCGGAGGCGACGGTGATGTCGTAGCCAGACATGTGTGCATGACCGGCTTCATCTTTGCCGCGACCAACTTCCACGTCGCGCAGCATGCGGTCGTTGATATCCACCACGCGGCGCCAGGTGACGGTCTTCTCGTCGATGTCGAGGCGGGCGAAGCGGGTGCGTTCTTCAGGGGTCAGGTCATTGGGGTTGGTTTTTTTGATGCCGAGTTTCTTCAAGCGGCGCAGCATGGTGGGGGAGAACCTGCGTTCACCTTTTTTGTTGGCGGGGCACAGCGCATTGAAAAGTTTCTCGTTATCCTGCTCTTTCTCGTGCATAATGCGCGTATCGAGCGCGGCAGCCACGAGGTTGTGAGAAGCAGTAATGGCGTGGATATCGCCGGTCAGATGGAGGTTGAAATCTTCCATCGGGATGATCTGTGAATATCCGCCACCCGCTGCGCCACCCTTAATGCCGAAGGTGGGGCCCATTGAAGGTTGGCGGATGGCAGTAATGACCTTCTTGCCGAGGTGAGCGCCAAGCGCCTGTGAAAGGCCGACGGTGGTGGTGGTCTTACCTTCACCGAGCGGGGTCGGGGTGATGGCGGTCACATCTACATAAATGCCATTCGGTTTGCTGTTGAGGCGTTCCAGAATTTCAAGTTTGATCTTGGCTTTGTAAGGCCCGAATAATTCCAATTCATTTTCGCGGATGCCGAGTTCAGCGGCGATCTGGTTGATGGGCTTGAGTTTTCCGGCCTGGGCGATATCGATATCTGAAGGCACAGGGCGCAGCAATTTCAACTTGGTCGGTTGGAAGGTGCTGGCTGCCTTGGGGGCGGCCTTCTTGACGGCTTTTTTTACAACTTTTTTGGACGCAACTTTCGCACCCTTCTTAGCGGTCTTGCCTTTGGTTGCCATAAACACTCCTTGAAATTATATATAATTGTCTCTTCCAATTATCAGACAAATTTAAAAAATTGCAAGAGCAATTTGTCACCTATCCCAACAACAGAGTACCCACGTTCTCGCCTTGCAGTGCGCGTGAGAGAAAACCCTGTTCCTCAGCGGAAAATATCTGTGCGGTCAGGCCTTTATTTGTCTGGATGAGGGACAGCATTTCTTCCACTTTGGCTTTCATCCCGCCGGTGACATCTGTGCTCGCCGAACCTTTGATACCGCTCCGCATCGCTTCATAATCTGATAACTGGACCTGTTTTACCAGCCTGGTCCTCGCTGGAAAATCTTCCCACACACCAGCTTCAATCCCCGCCAGCAGGATGCGGGCAGGGGAGAACTGCTCAACAAGAAATTTAAATACATCTTCCGTCGAAAGGATCGTGCCGCCAAGCGCTTCATCGAACGCCACATCACCATATACGACCGGCAATATATGAGCGTTCATTGATTTACGTATAGCCATTATATTATGATGGATGACTTTTCGATTCTCAGAAACCATCGAAGAAGATGGTGGGAATGAGATAGCGGGTACGCCCGCATTGACCAGTGCTTCCATCACATAACGGTTCAATTCAGCGGCCTGAAAACGAACCTCGGCAAAACCCAGCCACTGCTCGCGGGTTTGGACACCATCGCGAGTGCCGTGTTTCTTCGCCGCCACATGGCCGAACGAGCCGGAACCATGTCCGAGGATCAGGGTCAGGCCGGGAGCGGAGTCCAGAACCATTTTGATCTCGTTCGCGAGTTCGGCCAGTTTATCCAATCTTGGAGTGTAGGGTTTATCCTTGTCGGTGATGAGCGATCCGCCCAGTTTAAGGAGAACGATTTCATTTGTCATACCCAAGTTTTAACACAAAACTTCAAAGCGGGGCAGGGCAGTGGACTTGGGGTGGATTCGAAAGTCCACAAACCTTCGGGTAGGCCTATTTTCTGCATGCTATAATCCGCGCCATGGATATTCATTCTGGTGTGATCGTTGTGACTTTATTTGCTGTGGTGGGCGCGTATTTCTCGATCCGGGCGGCGGTAAAGAACATGCAGACCGCCCGCAAGTTGTCCTTCTATAGTTTGCGGAAGCGTCACAACGCCAACGCCTGGCGATTTCTATTTTTCACAATGCTTTTGGTTGCGTTTGCTTACTGGCTGCCAACGGGCGGCGAACAAGCCATTTACCGTGTCTATCCGCCGTCTCCCACGCAGTCGCTGACGCCGACCATCACCATGACCCCGAGCATTACCCTTTCACCGACCATCACTCTGACCCCGTCACTGACTTTGACTCCATCCGTGTCGGATACGCCTACGTTGACGCCCACGCCCTATCTCCCGGTGGCGATCGAAGCGCTCTTTGCGGGACCTGTAACTCCCAATCCCGATTCGGTCTTCACTGCCATTCAATTTTCGACCCAATTTGACGGCGTCAACTCAGTGGACCCGAAGACGGTCTTTGAACTGCCGATCGAAACGATGTACGGCGGCTTCGATTACAACAATACCCTGCCCGGTGTCCAATGGACAGCGCTCTGGTTTCGCAGTGGGGAACTGGTCTGTTATGAAACGGAACCCTGGCGTGCGGAATGGGGCACAGGCGGCATCGGTGGTTACACCGAATGTTCTGCGCCGATCGGCGGG
>DAOQBX010000313.1:0-3023 GCA_035340155.1 Anaerolineales bacterium
GCGCTTTGGATGTGGGGTCATGAAACTTTCTCCTTTATACATACATCAGACGGGCCTTCAAGCCCGTCTGGGTTGGTTTTGAACGAAGCGGGCTGATTATATCAGAGGACACAGTGACGTCAAGGTAAATTGGTTGTAAAATCCTTCTCTATGGAGATACAGATCGCAGTTGCCAAGGTCAATAAATATGCCGTTTCAGAGAGCGGTGACACGCTGGAGGTGGTCGAACGCCCCACCGGCGGGCTTTCGGTCGTGTTGGCAGATGGACAAACCAGCGGGCGCGGCGCCAAGGCCATTTCGATGATGGTGGTCCGCAAGGTCATCGGCCTGATCGCCGAAGGCGTGCGCGACGGGGCTGCGGCCCGGGCTGCTTCTGATACCCTGTTCACGGAGAAAGCCGGGAAAGTCACCTCCACGCTGAACATTGCCTCTGTGGATTTACACAGCAAGACCATTGTGCTGACCCGCAACAACCCCGCCCCAATGTACATCTGCCGCGGTGAGGAGATCGAAGCGCATAGCGAGGAAAGCGTCTCGCTGGGGACTTCCCGAAATGTGCGCCCGCTCATCACGGAACTGGGCATCGAACCCGGGCTGACAGTGGTCATGTTCAGCGACGGCATTTCGCATGCCGGGGAACGCCGCGGGCAGCCCATGGAAGTGCGTCAAGTACTCCTCTCCATGCTCGAAGAACAGGATCCGTCTCCGCAGCAATTGGCCGATGGGCTGCTTGCACAAGCCGTGCGTCTGGATGACAATCGCCCCGCCGACGATATCAGCGTGGTCGTGCTCAAAGTCTCCATGCGTGCCGGGGATGAAGTGCGCCGTATGAATGTAAGGCTGCCGATCCATGCGTAAACGGATGGGGATTGACAAGCATCGCTGGCGTCACATTGAAGCGTCCATTCGGGATACCCTCATCCTGTTGCGCGAGTTCCGTGCCCCGCTGATGTGGTTTAGCGTCGCCATCTTCGGGGGTGGCCTGCTGTACAATTTCCTCGCCACCCTGCTCAACGAACCAGTGGACAGCCTGGCGGAAGCCATTTATATTGTTCTGACCGTCACCTTCCTCCAGCCGCCCAACCGCGATTTTCCGCATCACATCGCCTTGCAATTATTTCACTTCATCATGCCAGTAGTAGGGATCATCGCCCTCGCCCAGGGACTCGCGGACTTTGGCAGCCTGCTTTTCAATCGCAAATCACGCAACAAGGAATGGGAAATGGCCGTCGCCTCCACTTTGAACAACCACATCATCCTCGTCGGTCTGGGACATCTCGGCTACCGCGTGGCTTTGAAACTGCACGAAATGGGAGAAAACCTCGCCATTGTCGAATTCAATGCCAACGCGGATACGGTCAACGTCATTCGTAATCTCGGCGTACCCGTTATTCATGACGATGCTACACGCCCAGCCACGCTTGAAGCCGCAAATATCAGAAAAGCGCGCGCGGTCATCCTAGCAAGCCAGAACGACGCCATGAATTTGCAGATCGCCCTTAAAGCCCGCAGCCTGAACCCGAAAATCCAGATCGTGGTACGCATCTTTGATGACGAGTTTGCGCATGCGCTTCAAGAGCAATTCGGGTTCATCGCTCTCAGCGCCACAGAAATGGCCGCCCCGGTCTTTGCTGCCGCAGCCGCTGGGATCGATGTAACCAATCCGATCTCCGTTGAAGGCCAACTGCTCAGCCTGGCGCGCATCACTATTTCCAGGGAAGCGCCTTTCGCCGCAAAAACCATCGGCTACGTGGAAGATACCTATCACCTGAATATCGTTCTGCATCGTAGAAACGGTAGTTCCGAGATGCATCCCACTGACAAGATGCAACTTCAGGTCGGAGACGTTCTCGCCATTCTCGGCGGACCGGAACAACTTAACCGCATCCTACAGGATAATGGACAATGAGCAAGACCCACTTCTGATCGGTGTTGTCGGCCCATGCGGGTCAGGCAAATCCACGCTCATAGCCGGGCTGGAAAAAGCGGGCTATCGCTGCCGGCACATCGCGCAGGAGCACTCCTACGTCCGGCAAATGTGGCAGATCATCACCAAACCAGATGTTCTTATTTTCCTTCACTCCTCTTTCGAAAACTCAACCCTCCGCCGAAACCTGAACTGGCTGCCAGGTGATTACGAAGAGCAATTACTCCGTCTCTCGCATGCCCGACAACACGCAAACCTGATCATCGATACAGATATACGCGATGCAAGAGAAGTCCTTCAGATTGCTTTGGATTACTTGAATTCACATCCCTAAAAAGTCCTTGCCGCTTCTTGCCGGGACCATGAATTAGCGCCAACCATTGGAGCGATTCACCGCTGAGGCGGTGTCATTTCATCCCAAAATTCCCTCAATCGGAGTATAATGTCGTCCGCGCCAGCCACAGGCTGGCATTTTCGTGGATGGAGACAGTATGCGCAATAAATCTTTTTGGTTGGTGGTCATCGTTCTTTTGGTCGCCTTTTCACTCTGGATCGACCTTAGCAAGAACATTGAAATCCTCAACCCCTTTACAGATCAACCCTTAATCAGCCGCGATGTGGATGTCAAACTTGGCCTCGACCTTCGCGGAGGTCTGCAGACCCTGCTCGAAGCGGATGTCCCTGCTGACCGCGTCGTTACCGCCGAAGAAATGGCGAATGCCAGGAGCATCCTGGAAAACCGCGCCAACGGACTGGGCGTCAGTGAAGTCGTCATGCAGGTGGCGGGCAACCGCCGCATCGTGGCAGAATTCCCTGGCGTAAGCAACCCGGAAGAAGTGGTTTCTTCACTTAAGCAAACCGCCCTGCTCGAATTTGTGGATATGGGTTCAACCCCCGTTGCAGAAGGCACCATCATTCAAACCGACTTCGCCTCCGGCGGTGCCGCCCCCACGCCCGACCCGAACGCTCCAGCCGACGCTCCGATTGTGTACCACACCGTCATGACCGGCACAGCACTTGACACGGCGTCCGCCACTCAAAGCACCACCGGTCAATATGCCATCAGCTTCACACTCAACAGCGAAGGTACAGATGT
>DAOQBX010000314.1:0-2995 GCA_035340155.1 Anaerolineales bacterium
GGCCGGGTTATGGATGCCAACCGGGCTGCTGAAAATTATCTCGGTCGTACTCTGGAGCAGATGCGGGGACACACCCTGCTGGAAATGCCATGGCAAGCCAGCCGTGAAGACGGTTCAGAATTACCTCTCGAAGACTATCCCCAAAGCATTGTGGTGAAGACGGGAGAACCCGTGCTTGGCACGGTGATCAGGATTCATGATCCCGCTTCAAACTCCCGCCGATGGCTGAAGGTGGATGCCGGGCCTGTATCCACGCTGGAAGATACAGGCGCATTTGAGGTTTGGGTCACCCTGGAAGAGATCCGCAAAAACACACAAAAAAGAGCGGACGAAGACGATCGTTCTTTTAGCACGATCATCGCCCTAAAAGAATTCATGGATTGGGCACCAGACGCCATGATCGTTTCCAACCCAGAGGGGCACATCCTCCTTGCAAACTCTCAAATAGAGGCCATATTTGGATTCACTCAAGATGAACTGTTGAGGTTGGGCGTTGAAGACCTGGTACCCCACTCTGTTCGTAACAGGCATCAAGGTCACCGCGCAACTTACTTGCAGGAGTCCCAGGTTCAATCGATAAAGGTCAGCCGCGAGGTCAGCGCGATCCGCAAGGATGGCAGCGAATTTCCGATCGAGATCCACTTTAGTACTCATACCCTGGATGGCGAGACGGTCGTTCTCAGCACGATCCATGACATCACGATACGCAGGCAGGCCGAAGAAAATCTCAGGGACAACCAGCAACTATTACAGGAATCACAAGAGATCGCCCGGATCCAAAGTTGGACGGCCGATTTCAAAAGTGGCATCATTGTTGTCAAGCAGCGCCCCAACCCGGAATTTGGCATGCCTCCTGGTACTTACCGGCTGACCGATATGCTAACGATCATTCATCCGGATGACAGGGATTTCGTCCAATCCATGTGGGCAACGGCAGCGGATAACATCCCACTGGATATGGAATACCGGATCCTGCTTAAGAATGAAATAAGATGGGTCCATGTGAAGACCAAGGTGACTCCCGATGAAAATAACCTACCAGGCCCCACCCTTGGTTTTACCCAGGATGTCACCGAGCGCAGGCTGGCCGAGGAACTGACCCACACCCAGCGCGATCTGGCGCGGATGATCAGTACCGCCATCACTGAAGAAGAAGCCTGGCCTCAATGTCTTGCAGCAGCTCTCCGCATCTCCGGCATGGATAGCGGCGGTATTTACCTGATCAATGAAGTCAAACAATCATTGGAGTTGGTTTACCACCAGGGGTTGGGAGAACGATTCATTCAATCTGTCTCTCGCTACTCCATGGATCAGCCCAATGTTCAAATGGTGCTGGCGGGCGTAAAGTTCTTCTTCTCAGAGGCCGAGGTTGCCCAGCAGGAAGATCAAAGGGAAGAGGGCCTGCGATCCCTTGCGGTCATCCCCATTATCGACCACGGGCATGTATTGGGTTGCATTAATCTAGCTTCACATAGCCTGCGCGACACGCCGACATCTGCACGGCAGGCCATTGAAATGATCGCATCTGAGGTTGGCCATATCATCGTTCACATGCGCACCGAAGCCTCCCTGCATGAGAACGAAGAGAAATATCGCAGTCTGATCAACAGCCAGGACTCGGCCATCTCCACCATCGATAGTGACGGTATATTTCATTACATCAACCAAATTGGCGCAGCACCCTTTGGGGGTGATCCCCAGTTGATCATTGGAAAAAAGATCAGCGACCTCTTCCCAGCGCACATCGCAGCCTGGCAGATGGAGCAGGTCCGCAAGGTGCTTGCCAGCCAGCAAGGCCTGGTGGAGGAGTATAAATCCATCGTAGCCGGACAGGTCCGCTGGCGTCGGGTTAGCATCCAACCCATCCATGATGCGGCGGGGCAGGTACATCTGGCCATGGTTAATTCGCTCGATATCACCGATAGAAAGAATGCAGAAGAAGCCCTCCTTAAGAACGAAGCCCTTTTGGGCGAAGCCCAACGCATCGGTCACATCGGCCATTGGGAATGGGTTGCGCCGGGCGGGGAAATTTATTGTTCCGATGAGGTTTTAAACATCTTAGGCCTTCCCCCTAATAAAAATATAATCCCGCAAAAAGATTTTAGGACCATGATCCTTACAGAGGATCTGGCCCGCCTGCAGGAATGGGATCAGAAGGCTTTTGCCAGCCGATCCGATTTGGACTATGAATTTCGAATCCAATTAAACGATGGTTCGATACGCTGGGTGAAACAATTGGCCCGCATCACTTATGGCGAAGCCGGCCAGCCAGTACGCATGCTTGGCACGCTTCAGGATATCACGGAGCGCAAGTCAGTGGAAAATGCCCTGATCGCCAATGAAAAAAAACTTCGCTCCATGATCAATTCGCAGACCCACTTCCTGTTGCGCATCGATATGGAGGGAAAATATACCTATTGGAATCCCAAGTTCGAACAGGAATTTGGCTGGTTCCATAAAAATGGCCTATTAGATGCCAATGCCCTGGATACCATCCTGCCATATCATCATCAGCGTGTTCTTGAGGTAGTACAGAACTGTCTTGCCCAACCGGGCCGGGTTTTCTCGGTAGAGCTCGATAAACCGGCCAGAGATGGCGGCATCCGCACCACTCTATGGGAATTCACCTGCATCACGGATGAATATAATCGACCGGTCGAAATCCAATGCATGGGAGTGGAGATCACCGAACGCAAAAAAGCGGAAGCTGCTCAACACGAGAGCGAGGAAAATTACCGCCTGCTTTTTGAAACCATGGTGCAGGGCGTTGTATTCCAGGATGCCAATGGACAGATCATTCACGCCAACCCCGCCGCACAGGAAATCCTGGGGCTGACCCTGGGACAAATGCAAGGGAGAACATCCAGCGACCCACGCTGGAGAACCATTCGCGAAGATAATTCTGAATTTTCTGGCGAAGCACATCCTGCCATGAGAGCCTTGAAGACCGGCGAACCGGTCCATAACGTGGTCATGGGAGTGTTCAACCCAAATT
>DAOQBX010000315.1:0-2987 GCA_035340155.1 Anaerolineales bacterium
GGTCTGCGGGTAGTTGAGATCGCAGGCGTTGAAGGTCAGAGGTTCCTCAGAGGTGTGGATTTCGCCGTGGCAGGTTGCGCAGTTGTTGTTGGTGGGGTCTTGTATGCCAAGGAGATCGTCTTTAAGTTCGCCTTTTTCATTGAAGGCTTCAGCGTTGTAGACCCAACCTTCCGTGGTCTGGTTGACGATTTTTAAGTCAAGCAGGGTGGCCGTATTCGCTTCACCGAATCTACCGGAGTGGATGGCTTCAGCGCGGGCTTCCAGGTTGGGGCCATCAATATGGCAAAGGAAACAGTTCATCTCTATCGTGCCGGATTCGTTCCAGTTCCATGCGTCTGTGGTTCCGTTTTCGCTGAGAATTGCGGTTTCGGGATTGCTCTTGCTGGCGTTCAATTCGATGAGTGGTTTTCCATCGCGTGACGTGGTGGCCGGGCCGCCGCCAACGACGCGTTCGCCATTGAGCATCAACCATTCAGCGGTGGAGAGATCAAGGCGTTCATCTCCTGCAGGGGAGAGGAAGCGATAGGTCATTGGATCCCATTCTCCAAATAAGCCATTGCTTGAGTTGAACGTATCGCTTTTGGCGTTGTAGTCGCTCAGGCCGAGGTCTGAGTGAAAAGCATGCTGCGCGATGAACTCGGTGTCATGACATTGTCCGCAGGTTTTCATCGTGGAGACGGCTGCGCTGCTTTCCAGCACGTTGACGCCATTCGCATCCAGCAAGGCGAAATCTGGGTGCAAGACCGAGGCCTGGGCGGTCGGGACAGTTGTCGGGGCGGCTAGAACCGCTTTAATCCCAAAGACAAGAGCGAGGATGGTTAATCCAGCCAGTGTGAGGAGGGTGTATCGTTTCATGGTTATTTTCTCCCGCCCCATTCGATCGGGTCACCAGGGTAGCCAAGGGCTTCCCAATCCATACGGCCATTTTCGCCATGGCAGGAGTCGCATTGCAGCGCCTGGTCGGCGGGCTGCACCATGTGGGTGGTGGGCCAGTACATGTAGGTTGTGGTGAAATCGTATTGGCCGCTGTATTTCAGGCCTGTTTTATCCTGTGCGAGTTGGAAGGCGCTGTTCCAGTCGAACGTGGTCCAGAAGCCGTCTTTGCCAGAGGTGATGGGTTGGAGCAGGTAGTTGTTCTTTACATCGTAGGGCTGCTTGGCAATGTGCAGTTTGAACGGGAATATCTTGGAGTTATTGTCTTCGATGCTGCCCGCAGGTTTGTTGATGTAGGTGATGCCATCTTCACCCAGTGGATCACCGAGGATGTAGCGATATTCGTTGTTGCCGTTGAACCAGAGATAGGTGGGAGCGAAGTTCTTATCGTAGACGAATTCGCCTTTGATCTTGAGATAGGTGAAGTGGTCGTCGGTGCGGCCTTCCTGGCCCGCTTGAGACCAATCCCAGTAGACCTTGGTGGGATCTTCAAGCGCAAGGGCCGGAATGTGACAGGTCTGGCAGGCAACGGAGGATAGGTGGGTGTTGATACGTTCGTCTTCGTGTTTCTGGCTGACATGGCATTCTTCGCAGGAAACCTGTTCTTTGGGGTCAATGGTGTAGTTATCTGCAACCATGCGGCCAAGGATCTGATGATCCTGCGTCCAGTGACAATCGGTACATTGCATGTTCAGGTCGCCGCCCATATGAACGTCATTGTTCTTGGAAGGAAAGTACAGGCTTTCATCCAGGTCGCCGTGTTTGACGCCGTTACCGCCGCCGCCGTCGAAGTGGCATTTCCCGCAGTTTTCACGTGTGGGTGCGCGTACGGATCTGGCTGCTGCGAGCAGGTCAATGCCTTCGGCGGGGTTGCCAAAAAGCCCCTTACCGTAACTGGCAGGGTCGGCATGGCAGGCGAGACAATCCACATTTTCGGGATTGGACTGCTGGGTTGTGCGCCCTTCCTCCCAGCCGTAACCGGCGTGGCAGGACATACATTTGTTTTCGTTGCCTTGTGTTCCGATACAGAAGTTATTGATCTGATTGGCTTTGCCAATGGTCACAGGGGCATCGCGCCAAGGAACATCGTAGGACTTTGATTCCCACGTCCAGTGGGTGGTCTTCATCAAATCAGTAGCCGCATCTTCATGACATTCGAGGCAGGCGCGGGTGACATCTTGCCCGGTCTTGAATTCCCCTTTGACGATATCTGTGTGATCCACATGGACCACTTTTTCGGGCAGGTGAGAAGCTGGATCAGTTTTCGATTGAATATTAGGCAGGAAGTAAATGACCGGAACTATGATCAGCAAAATAATGCCGGCCAGGCCCAATGTCCAAGTAGGGAAGCGTTTTGTCATACATTCTCCTGTGCAATTTCATTTACCAGGTTTGCCTGTCGGGAGAGCCGATCGCGCATGGCGCTCCGCAAAAGGTCAAGAGCCTGAATAAGCCTGGAGTCGGAAAGATGGTAGGTGATGGTTGTGCCGTTCCGTATGGTGTGTACCAGACCGCGTTCCCGCAGGACTTTGAGATGGCGGGAGGTGGTGGGTTGGTTCATCCTGAGTTCGTTGGATAACTCGGTTACGTTGCGCGGGCCATCGTTAAGGGCATAAAGGATGAGAAGCCGATTCGGGTCGGATAAGGCGGCACAGAAGTTGGCTTCGAGTTGGGTTATTTCCTGTTGAAGAGTGGCTGTTACCATAATCACCTGCTTATATGCGAATAAACGAATATTGTCGCTTTCATCATACATTTGTGACAGTTTGTACAATAGTGGATACTGTCATATTAAGTTTTGTTTAATGTCACATATTGTGGGTGTATAATTTTGAAGAAAATCGTATGAATGGAGCGAATTATGGGCGAATTTCAGCGTGAGGCAATGTCTGTGAATGTAGCTACCCGCCTTCGGGAGTTGCGTGAGGCGCGGGGGATTTCAATGCGTACTCTGGCGACTAAAAGCGGTCTCTCTGCAAACGCGCTTTCGATGATAGAAAGAGGGAAAACCTCTCCTTCGGTAAGTACTCTTTATAAACTGGCAGATGCGCTGG
>DAOQBX010000316.1:0-2980 GCA_035340155.1 Anaerolineales bacterium
AAAGATGAGATAGACCTCTTTACCGGGGAAATACTCTTCCAACGTCTCGCGCAACTTCTCGAACGAATCCTGATTATGGGCCGAGTCAAAGATAACGGGCGGGTCGAAGCGCGCGACTTCAAAGCGGGCGCGCCATTGTACCTGAGAAAATCCCGTTTTTATCTGCTCGTCGCTCAGGGGAATTCCGCTGGCTTTCAGGGCGGCATATGCCGTGGCGGCGTTCTCGATCTGGTGCGCGCCGAGAAGGGGAATGTGGAGCGTTTGGCCTTCAACGTTCAAGGTTTGCCCCTGCAAAGATGACCCCACCCGCTCAAACTTTACATCCCCTCCTATAAGAGTGATCTCAGAATTTCGTTCTCTGGCTACACGTAATAAAACCTCAAGGGCCTCATCCTTTTGTGGAGAGGAAACCACCGGCACTCCCGCTTTGATGATGCCCGCCTTCTCCCCGGCGATAAGCGCCAGCGTATTCCCCAACACCGCCATGTGATCATACGACAGCGACGTGATGACCGATACTTTCGGCGTGACCACATTGGTCGCATCCAGCCGCCCGCCCAGGCCGACTTCGAACACAGCAGCGTTGACTCCATATTTCGCGAAGGCCATAAATGCAAGCGCGGTTGTGATCTCGAAGGTGGTGAGTTTTTCGATCTTCGCCACATGCAGTTTTATCTCTTCCACCAGGTCCACCAACTGCTCGTGTGAGATCGGAACGCCGTTGATCTGAATTCGTTCGACGTAATCTTCCAAATGCGGTGAGGTATACAAGCCGACGGTATATCCCGCGGCCTTTAACCCCACTGCGCACAGCGCGGATGTGGAGCCCTTTCCCTTCGTCCCGGCCACATGGATGACCGGGTATTTTGTATGCGGGTCACCCAATGAACGCATCAACGCGAACATGCGGTCGAGGTTGAAATCGGCCTTGGCTAATTCCGACGAATGTTTCAGGCTATAATCCACGAAGGAATACAGGTAATCAAGGGCTTGGTTGTATCGGGTTTCAATGTCCATGAAAAGATTGTAAATCGAAAATCGTAAATCGAAAATCAAAAAATTCCTCATGCTTGCCACACTCACCCTGCACTTACGCCTGCCTCTCTGCGCTTCGCTCAAGGAAAAACGCGGGCGGATCAAACCGCTCATGTCACGGTTACACCGCGAGTTCAACCTCTCGGTGGCGGAGATGGATAAACACGATACATGGGACGAAGCCATCCTCGTCTGCGCAATGGTGGGGAATGATCACGGCTTCCTCGAATCGGCCATGCAAAATGTGGCAAAATGGGTGGAAGCCAACTGGCCGGATGGGGATGTATGGGACACGAAGTTCGAATTTGTTTGATGTTTTTGCAAGATGCGCTTTTTTCATCAAAGCAAAACCCAATGTACGAGGGCTGCTTTGAAAGAAACGTTCGCAGCGAGATGGAATAGGAGAACAACGAATGGACTTAAACCTCAACAGTAGAATCGCCCTGGTCACCGGCGCTTCAAAAGGACTGGGCTATGCCACAGCGCTGCAGCTGGCGCGTGAAGGCTGCAAGGTCGCCATCAATGGGCGGGATGAAGCGCGGGTCAACGGTGCAGCGGAAAAATTCCGCAACGAGACCGGGGCAGAGGTGGTGGCACTGGCTGGAGATGTCGGTCTGCCGGACATGCCCGCAAAACTCGTGCAGCAAACTGTTGATGCCTTTGGCGGGCTGGATATTCTCATCACCAACACGGGTGGACCCACGCCGGGCAACATCGACTCGCTCGATGAGGCTGCGTGGCAAAAGGGCATAGACCTGTGCCTGATGGCGCATGTGCGCCTGGTTCAGGCAGCGCTGCCGCATTTGAGGAAATCACAGTCGGCCAGCATCCTGACGGTCACCTCAGTATCGGTCAAACAACCGATCCAAAACCTGCTCATCTCCAACAGTGTCCGCGCGGCGGCGGTGGGGTTGACCAAGTCGCTCGCCATCGACCTCGGCCGGGAAGGCATCCGTGTCAACTCGATCCTGCCGGGGTGGACGGAGACGGAACGGGTGACAGAGTTGATGACAGCCCGAGCTACGAAGAACCAGTCCACAGTCGAGGAAGAGATGCGCAGGCAGGCGGTGGAGACTCCGCTTGGGAGGATGGGTCAGCCCGAGGAGTTTGCCAGGGCCGCAGTATTTTTGGTCAGTCCGGCTGCGTCTTACATCACCGGCGTCATGCTGCAAGTGGATGGCGGATCGTATAAAGGTACGCTTTAGCGATATTACTGTGCAAGGACATAAAGGAGACCACATGAACGAACAGGAAGAAAAAATTTGCGTGAACTGCCAGCGGACAGAGGAACAAACACCGCTGATCGCATTGGCATTTAAAGGGGAGGCCTATTTCATCTGCGGGCAATGCCTGCCGCTGCTGATCCATAAAACGCACGTGTTGGCCGACAAATTCCCCGGCATCGAGTTGACACAGACCGACGGACATTGATATGTCTAAACTTACGCGTAACTCTTTGATCATTGCCTTCTTCTTTTTGATCGACAAGGTCTTCGCCTTTGTGCGTGCGGGCATCATCGCGCGCCAGTATTCAGACGAAGTCCACCTGCTGGATACGTTCAACGCCGCAAACAACCTGCCCGACCTGTTGTTCGCGCTCATCTCCGGCGGAGCGCTGGCGATGGCCTTCATCCCGCTGTTGACGGAATACCTGACTACCAAAGACCGCGCCGCCGCCTGGGACCTGTTCTCGCGTGTTGCGAACATCGGTTTTTTGGTGACGGGCGGCTTCGCGCTCATCATTGCCATCTTCGCCCAGCAGATCGTGGACGCCAACCTCGGCATCGCGCCGGGCTTTGATGCCGGGCAGCGACAGTTGCTGGCCGAACTCATGCGACTCAACCTGATCGGCACGGTCATCTTTTCGATCAGTGGTCTGGTGATGGCATCGCTGCAAGCCAACCAGCATTTCATTCTGCCTGCACTCGCGCCCAGCATGTACAAC
>DAOQBX010000317.1:0-2966 GCA_035340155.1 Anaerolineales bacterium
GTTCTGCTGCACCGGCGCGAAGTCCGGCAGGCCGAGCCCGGTCATCTTCGCCCGCTGCCAGTTCTCCTTGAACCAGCCCCGGGCATCGGCGTGCACCGGCAGATCGAGGATGAGTAGCCCCGGGATGTCGGTGGGGTGGACCCAGTCGCGGGCGGATTCAAGCCGTTCGGGGTCGTCTAAGGCGATGGCGGCCAGAAAGGGCGGGTCGTGCCGCGGCGGGGATTGTGCTTTGAACAGAGATTGGATGCGGCTGAGCCAGTCGGTCATGGGTGTAGGAATTTTATCATTGGGGTAAAGACATCCGCTAAATGATATAATCCACTTACAACAAGATTGACAGTTGTCGGTCGCCAGTCCTTTTGTAGGACTGGCGTTTTGTTTTTTTCAGGCATGGAACGAATACAAGGAGATCAGCATGACTTTTAAACCCGGTGAGTGGGTTGTCCATTGCACGCATGGGCTCGGTCAGATCGTAGATATTGAGGAAAGGGTCTTCGACACACGCAAGGCATTATTTTATTCGATCCGGATCAATGACCTGACCCTTTGGGTAGCGGACGATGAAAATATAAAGACGCGTTTACGCTATCCGGTGAACGAGGATACCTTTCATGTGTTGTTTCAGATGCTGGCCAGCCCGCCCGAAGCGCTGCCTTCGGACCGGCGCGAGAGGAACCAATACCTGCTGGAGGCGCTGCGAGACGGGAGCGCCGAGTCGTTGTGCAGGGTGATCCGCGATCTTTCGGCCTATCGCAAGGAAAAGAGTTGGAGCGATTACGATAATGAATTGATACGACGCACCCAAAGGACTCTGGTCGGGGAATGGAGCCATGTTTTTTCGATTGCGCCGGGAGAGGCCGAGGTTGAACTGCACAAACTGCTGGCGCATTACGGCCGGAAGGAAAAAGGGGCGTAATATTTGGGCGGTTGAATAATCCGATGGCCGAGGAAGAGGGGGCGGGTGGTCGGCTTGCATTCTGCTTGCAAGATGGGCAGCAATCTACAGGTGGGTTATACTTGAGAGTGGTTCATGGTAATTCGTTGATCAAAACAATTATGATGAAAGGCGGGCTATGGCAACCCTATCCCTCAAAAAACTCTGGAGTGAAGCCGGTTTCAAACCGAACGAAGAACAACAGGCCGCCATTGAGCATGTGGACGGACCCCTGTATTTGACGGCCGGGCCGGGCTCGGGTAAAACGCGCGTGCTGCTCTGGCGCACGGTCAACCTGATGGTCTTTCAGGGAGTGAAGCCGGAAGAAATCTACCTCTCCACTTTCACTGAAAAAGCGGCCCATCAACTGAAGGAGGGGCTGCGGACGTTGTTGGGCATGGTCACCAATCATACGGGGCTGCCCTATGACCTGACCCCGATGTACATCGGCACGGTGCATTCGCTTTGCCAGAGAGTATTGAGCGACCGCCGCCATTTTGTGGTGGACCGGCACCGCAACCGGCCGCCGCAGTTGTTGGATGAACTCAGCCAGTATTTTCATCTATCCCGAAACCGTAACTGGAAGGGAATTCTTGAGGCTAGCCTGTTAGATGAAGAAGCACATCAAACCATCAATGCCATCTGGGAGCGTCCTTCTCTTTCAAAACATACTGCCGTTGTGAATTGCACCTCGATCTTCAATCGCTTTTCCGAGGAATGCATCGACGTGGAAGCCGCGAAGAAACTGGCAAGGAAATCGAAAAAACATTTTGGCGAGTTTGATCTGACAGCAGAACAGGTTGAACTGCTTTTGGATCTGTATGCGGGATACAAGAACTCACTGCAACTGGAGCATGCCCGCCTGACCGATTTTGCGCTCTTGCAACAGGAAGCCTTCAACCTGCTGGAAGCGAATGAAGGTTCGAAACACGTCTTCAAGCATGTGATCGTGGACGAGTATCAGGATACCAACTCAATTCAGGAACGCATCTTTTTCAGGCTTGCGGCAGGGACTAAATGCATCTGTGTGGTCGGTGACGATGACCAGGCGCTTTACCGCTTTCGCGGCGCGACGGTGGAAAACTTCGTGGATTTTGACGAGCGTTGCCGTGATTATCTCGGCAAAAAACCGCGCCGTCTTTCGCTTGATATCAATTATCGATCACGAAAACAGATCGTTGAATTTTATAAAACCTTCATGACGCAAACCGATTGGAAAAAGCCGGAAGGCGGTCATTACCGCATTACAAGCAAGAACATTCAGGCGCACCGATCTGACGAAAAGGTTTCAGTCGTAGCAAGCACACCCAACAAACCGGAAATTGCTTGTGCAGAGATCGCCAATTTGGTCAAAGCCCTGCTGGATGAAGGCAGGGTGAAAGACCCCAACCAAATCGCCTTTTTGTTTCCCAGTTTTAAATATCGGGGTGAGATGGTAAGCTCTGTTAAGAAAATGAAAAGCGCACTCGAAGCAGTTGGTCTGCAAGTGTACGCACCGCGTGCTGGACGCTTCGTTGAAGTGGACGAATCACTTGATGTATTTGGACTGCTGCTTCACATTCTGGGGCGACCGCCGCGCGGGGAATTTCACGGGGGAGATTATGATGGATTTCAAGATTGGGCCGTAAAGGCTGAAACACGCGCCAAAGCGTTGATGATGAAAGACGCCCTTTTGAAACGTTATGTCGACGATATTCGGCAGGAACTGGAGCAGGCCAGCACAGATTATGAGGCGCTGCTCAAGGCGGTGGGGAAAGCCCGATGGGACCTGGATGCGCCCTATCAGAGGGACAAGATGAAGCGGGTGCTCTCCAGTGCGCAGGGCCTTTCGGAACGCGCGAAGAAACTACTTTCCAGCGCCTACCTGGACCGTTTTGCAGTGGAGCGGGAAACGACAGGCGACCCGCTTACGCTGCTGTATATTTTGAGGCGCGTGACCTCCATTGACTGGAACCTGCTGGATATCTTTTACCGCCTGTGCGGCTTTGAGCACTTCAAGCATATGCTGGATATGGCAGAGGACAACGAGGAC
>DAOQBX010000318.1:0-2923 GCA_035340155.1 Anaerolineales bacterium
GAGTCAGAAACTACACTTAACCTACTTAAGACCCTTCAACCGTAGAAATGCGGGATGCCATCCTAGGCGGCATCCCGTTTTTTGCAAATCAATTCATAGACAAGTTTCTATATAAGGAGATGATATGAGTACGAATACTTCCATTCATGACGTCGTGCGCGAGCATTATGCCGGGCGGATCACAAGTAACGCTTCCTGCTGCGGCGACAATTCCTGCTGCTCCACCGACAGTAAACTCTACCCGGCCGACCTGCTCACGACCCTGCCCGACGGAGAGTCCGCGGTCAGTTATGGCTGCGGCGACCCGATCACGCTCGCGTCTTTGCAGCCCGGGCAAACCGTGCTGGACCTCGGCTCGGGCGCAGGCCTGGACTGTTTCTTCGCGGCAAAGAAAGTCGGGGAGACGGGCAAAGTGATCGGCGTGGACATGACCCCTGAAATGCTGGAGCGCGCCCGGGCCAGTGCGAAGCGCTTGAACGTATCCAATGTGGAGTTCCGGCAGGGCTACATCGAAGAGTTGCCGGTCGATTCGGATACTGTTGATGTCATCATTTCGAACTGCGTCATCAACCTCTCGCCGGATAAATCCAGGGTCTTCGCTGAGACCTTCCGGGTGTTGAAATCCGGCGGGAAATTGGCGGTTTCGGACATTGTTACCGGCGGACCGTTACCGGATGAAGTGCGCCAAAGCCTGAGTCTGTGGGCGGGATGTGTTTCGGGCGCGGTGGATGCGAACGAGTACATTGATATGATGAAAGCCGCGGGGTTTACGAATATTTCCGTCAACCCGGTATACTTTGACAAGGAAACCATAGACTCTGCGCTTGAAAATATCAAGAACTTGCCCGAATTAAAGGATATACCGCAAGAAGAGATCTATAAAGCGGTGTTCAGCGCCAAGATCACGGCCTATAAACCGTAAAAAGGTCTTTGAAACGGGTTTGGAAGCAATCATCTGATTGCTTCCAAACCCGCATCTATGGGGCGGAAATTGCCAACAAACCTTAACTGAAAAAAACGTTTCAATCTGTATGGGCTTTTTATGACCTTCGTCATATTCACCAACGCGAATATGACTGCTAATATATTCACTATATTGAATATGAAAAAAACTCCAAAACTACTCGCAACCGCAGAACAAATTGCCGCCTCTTTATCTGCCATCGCTTCTCCGCAACGGGTCGCCATCCTGCTGGCGATCGGGAACGGAGAAGCCTGTGTCTGCCATCTTGAAAGCGCTCTTGCATGGCGGCAGGCGTATATCTCGCAACATCTCATGGCCTTGCGCAAGGCAGGTATCTTGCAGGACCGGCGCGAAGGCAGGTATGTATATTACAAACTCAAAAATCCAGCGCTGCTGGACTTGCTGGTCAATTCCGCATCCATTCATGGCCTTGCCCCCGAAGCAGTTGCTGTCCATATCCGTACACAAAGTTACCCGGCCTGCGAATGTCCGCAGTGCGCGCCGGCTTTGATCCAGATCCGATCCTAAAACAACCATGGCTACCCTGTCTTCCCCCACCCCCATCCAGACCCAAAAACAGATCCTCCTTAGGACTTTCCTGGCCTTGATCATTTGGCTGATCGCATACAATGTGATCCAGCCGCTTGCTGATTGGTTCTCATATTCCGCCCTCAGGCTGGGACGAGATACCCGAATCGGCGAATCGATCGCCTTCTTCCTGTATGATGTTCCCAAGATCCTATTGCTGCTTTCCGGCATGGTCTTCTTGATCTCGCTTGTTCGAACCTTTTTCAGCCCCGAGCGGACCCGCGCCCTGTTGGGAGGCAAACGGGAGGGAGTCGGTAATATTTTTGCCGCCTTGTTGGGGGTCGTTACGCCATTTTGCTCGTGTTCCGCAGTCCCTCTTTTTATAGGCTTTGTCGAGTCGGGCATTCCGCTTGGGGTAACGTTCTCCTTCCTCATTGCTGCGCCAACGATCAATGAAGTTGCGATCATCCTGCTGTTCGGTCTCTTTGGCTGGAAGGTGGCCGGTCTCTACATCCTTTCCGGGTTGATGATCGCCATGATCGCCGGGTATATCGTGGGCAAACTGCGCATGGAAAGGTACGTAGAGGACTTTGTCTGGCAGATCAAAGGGGGCGGACCGGTCCTGGAGGAAACATTGACCTGGAACGACCGGATCGAACGCGCCTGGTATTCCGTTAAAGAGATCGTGGGCAAGGTGTGGCTCTATGTGGTGATCGGCATTGCTGTGGGAGCGGGCATCCACGGATACGTTCCTGAAGATGCACTGGCCTCCATTCTTGGGGAAAAGGTCTGGTGGTCCGTTCCAGTTGCGGTATTGATCGGCATCCCACTCTATTCCAACGCGGCGGGGATCGTCCCGATCATCGGCACTCTGATCGAAAAAGGCGCATCGGTGGGCACCTCCCTGGCCTTTATGATGTCGGTCATCGGCCTGAGTTTGCCTGAAGCGCTGATCTTAAAGCGCGTGCTAAAACTGCCGCTGCTGGTCACCTTCTTTGCCGTGATCGCGCTGGCGATCATCATCACCGGTTATTTTTTCAACTTCATCCTATAAGATCCAACCCAAGGAGCATCCATGTTAACCATCAAAGTTCTCGGATCCGGTTGTGCGAATTGCAAACGGCTCGAACAGATCACCCGGCAGGTCGTCAGCGACATGTCCATTGAAGCGGAAGTTCTCAAGGTGACCGAATATCCGGATATCATGAAATACAACGTCATGTCCACACCGGGTCTGGTCATCAATGAAAAACTGGTCTCCAGCGGACGCATCCCCAGCGCAGCGGAGGTGAACACCTGGCTGAGCGATGCGCTACGCACGGCCTGACCGTCGCCAGACACAGCAGATCCCTCTTGACTCTGGATGAAAACCCATGAAACGAAAAGTCCTGTTCTTATGCACCGGGAATTCCTGCCGCTCGCAAATGGCGG
>DAOQBX010000319.1:0-2921 GCA_035340155.1 Anaerolineales bacterium
GCGCACGAGGGTCATTGGCACATGCGTATGGGCATTGACCAGGCCGGGCATGAGCACTTTTCCGCCGCAGTCGATGATCTCGCTGGCGGTGAATTCGTTTTTTAGTTCCGCTTCTTTCCCAACGGCGACGATGGAATCGCCTCTAACGGCCAGTGCGCCGGGATTGTATTGGTTGAGTTTTTCGTCCATGGTAAGGACGATGGCGTTAATGAATAAAGTGTCTACGGTTTGAGTCATTCAATCTCCTTGGTCAAGTGGTTATCTACAATGAGAAAAGGTTATTTCCAATTTAAAAGAACTTCAAGGGCCTTCAAGTTCTCTTCAAAGTCGGTGTACTTGTGCGTGGAGAGTTCCATATCCACGGCGGTGATGCCGAGTTCAACAGCGTAGTCGGCAAGCGTGCCAGTATAGACGCAGCCGGTATCAAGCGGGGGATAGGGATAGTTGGTGACTTTGGCAAGCGCCTTGGCGAACTTCTTAGAATCCGCTTCCCATGGGACGCCGCCGGGGAAGACTCCCAACGCTGCGCTGTGATAACTAATGAGGGTCTCCACCTTATGGGATTGCAGAAAATACATCACCGCTCGGGTTTCCGGTTCGGAGCCGGGACCGGTGCCGCCGGTGGTCTTGGTCAGATCCCAGCAACCTGCGCGGTCCCAGGTTTCCTTCCAGTTGGCGGGGAAGTTACGGTTCAGATCCACGCCGTGATCGTTGACGCGCCCGTCAATGCCGTGATCACGCGCATCACCATCGGGGTTCATGTTGCGCATGATGTGCAGAGTCACATCGCTGGGGATGATCTCTGGGTGATCAAAGATGTACTGGATCAGTTCATCAGCCAGTGCGATGGTGTTCCATTCATAGCCGCCATGGATGCCTGCCACGATCATCTTTTCGCGCTCGCCGTTCCCAAAAGTGTAAACCTCTATCGGCCTGCCAGAGACGGAATATCCGGCCGTTGAGATGCGCGCGTTGCCAAGCGTCTCCATGTTTTGCAGCACGAAGGGAGTGGGAGTGTCCACCACGATCATCGTCGAGAGTGGATTGGGCGTGATGGTCGGCAGAATCAGCGATTGCGGATTCGGAGTGAAGGTGGCCGGAAGGGTTGCAGTGAAATTTGTCGCCGGGGATTGAGAGGCAGCAAGGACGGGTTGCAAGGCCCAGTACGCCACCAGCACCACCGCGATCCCGCCAAGCCCAAGGATGTTCAAGGCCCATGCAAGGATGACCAAAGGCGAATCTTTTTTATGGCGAGGCCCGGGCTTCGCCATTAATTCATTTCCTCAAGGGTCATCCGTAGCCAGTTGAGGGCCAGGGTCATGCTCCAGCGCGTGAGGCTTTTGGGCGGGCCGCCGTAGGTGATGCGATGGATCTTCTCACCTTTGGGCGAGATCATGACCATGTCTGCGGAGCGTTCATCCATATTGACCGTGACGCCAAGGGCGAAGTCCGCTTTGGATTCGCTTCGGGCGTTGCGCAAGGTTTCCATCAGAGAAACAGCCGTCAGGTCCGGCAATGAGGCGGTGTGCGGGATTTTTCGAGCGAGCAGCCCATCGAGCCCACTTTCGACGGTGACGAGGGTCAAGCCGCGCTTTGCCAGCATGTCCAGCACCACATTTTCCAGCCGGTCTTCATCCACGCCGAAGACGATATTGCCGAGACGTTCACGCACCTGCGCCTCGACCTGCGCGATCATTTCATCTGCATCGGCTTCGGTCTTTGCCTTGGCCGTGATGCGCACGTCTACCACGCCGGTATGAGCGGCCAGGCCGACGGTGGGATTGCTGAGGGTTTCGAGGTCGGCGATCTTTTCGTCGATCATGCCTTCACCGAGGCCTGCGCAATGGATGACGCGTACCTTGATCAGTTCGTCGAGATGGAAGGTCTTTTGCAAGTACGGGATGACCGACTCATGCAGGACGTGCTCCATTTCATTGGGCACGCCGGGCAATGAAATGATGGCGTGGGTCGAATTTTCGATCTGTTTCTCGACGATGAAACACGGCGCAGTGCCGACCGGGTTACGGATGCCGATGGCGCCCTGTGGCACGAAAGCCTGACGTTTCTGATTCTCGGAGGGCTTGCGCCCGTAGCGCGCGATGGTCTCGACCACCTGTTGCCACAGGTCTTCACGGAATTCGGTCTCTATGCCGACGGCTTTGGCAACCGCCTCGCGCGTAGGGTCATCCACGGTCGGGCCAAGCCCGCCGGTGGTGATGACGAAATCTGCGCGCTCAAGCGAATGATGGATGGCGCTGGCGATGCGGTCCACGTTATCGCCTATGGTGATGGTGCGATACAGGTCCACGCCGAGGCTGCGCAGGGTGCGCGCAATATAGCGCGTGTTCGTATCCACGATTTCGCCCAATAAGATCTCGGTTCCAATGGTAATGATTTCTGCTGAGGTCATATATTTTTATAGGTCTAACAGGTTTATAAACCTGTCAGACCCTGTCCTTAAACCACATTGTACTCTTTTATCGAATCACCCTCGAAGCGTCGAGGGCCGAAAGGTTTCCGTTTTTAGAAGGGTATGTTCTGCCCCAATCCCTGTTCCTTGGCGTTCTTCAAAGCAAGTTGCGCGGCCATGGCGTCCTGCACTGCCACGCCCACGGATTTAAAGAAAGTAATATCCGAGTCGTTCTGCCTGCCGGATTTTCTGCGGAGTAAGATCTCGCCCAACTCCGCCTGCACATGCGCCTCGGTGATGAGTCCTTTCTGAATGGGCTGGATCAGATCCCCGGCTTCGGCCAGAACCGCCGAACGTGAATCCACAAAGACCTTTGCGCGCACGATGGTCTCTTCAGGTACCTCCACCATCTCAGGCGTATATGCGCCGATGGCGGAGATATGAGTCCCCGCTTTGAGATCGGCATCTGCAAAGACCGGGTAGGTCGATGTAGTGGCGGTGCAGATAATAT
>DAOQBX010000320.1:0-2916 GCA_035340155.1 Anaerolineales bacterium
GACCGGCCCAGCTACAGCGTGGACACCCTCACCGAACTGCGCGCCGAATTGCCGCCCGGCACGCCCCTGGTGTTGTTCATGGGCAGCGATGCCTTCCTTGGTCTGACCACCTGGCATGAATGGCCGAGGCTGTTCGAGCTGGCCCATATCGCCGTGGCCCACCGGCCGGGATTTTCTCCCGCCCTCTGGGAGGATGCCCTGCCCGACGCCCTGCGCGGACAACTGGGCCGGCGCCGCACCGAACAGCCCGGCGATCTGGCCGAGATGCCCGCCGGCCGGGTCTTTCTGCACGCCATCACCCAACTCGACATTTCGGCCAGCCAGATCCGCGACCGCTGCCTGCGCGGCAGAAGCCTGCGCTATCTCTTGCCGGATTCCCTCATCGATTACCTAGCCGAGAACCACCTTTATGACTGAACTCCTCGCCACCCCGCAACTCACGCGAATCGCCATCGACGCCCTGGAAGACATCAAGGGCAAGGACATCCAGGTCATCGAGGTGGCCCACCTGTCCTCCCTGTTCGAGACCTTGATCATCGCCAGCGGCGATTCCAACCGGCAGGTCCGCGCCCTGGCCGACAACGTGCAGAAGAAGCTCAAGGAAGCGGGCGCCGAAATCCTCGGCGTGGAGGGCGAGCAAGTGGGGGAATGGGTGCTGGTGGATGCCGGCGGACTGGTGGTCCATGTCATGCACCCGGCGGTGCGCCTGCACTACAACCTGGAGGAACTCTGGGGGGCGTCGAGGCAGGCCCGGCGGGCTGCCTGAGGGGGTCTCCTGGCCGGGGCCGGGACCGAAATGGGGGAGATGGGGCGACGGATGGGAATCGAACCCACGACACCTGGAGCCACAATCCACGTGTCAGCCACAGACTCTTGCGAGATATCAACGGGTTAGAGCACCTTCACTCGCTCCACTAGAGGCTTGTCCTTCACCTGTCCTACGAGGTGAAGCATGGCAACCATCCGCAAGCGTTCTGGCAAGTGGCAAGCTCGTGTTCAACGGCATGGTCATCCCGACCAGGCAAAGACCTTCCTGACCCGTGCCGATGCCGAACGCTGGGCACGGCAGACCGAAACAGAGATCGAACGGGGCATTTTCATTGATCGCAAGCCCGCAGAAACGACAACCCTCGAAACCCTGATCAATAGATATCGGGTGTCCGTCACACCCCAGAAGAAGGGTGCGGAGATCGAGGCTATCCGCCTCAGGAAGTGGGCGGCAGACCCCTTGTCCAAGAGAGCCCTGGTTGCCGTCAAGGCGGTTGACCTGGCTCTGTGGCGTGATCAACGAATCCGGTCCGGTGCATCCAACAACACGGTGAGGCTGGAACTGGCAGCGCTGAGTGTCGTGTTTGAACAAGCTCGACTGGAATGGGGTTTCACCCATCTTGAAAACCCTGTTAAGCAGATCAGAAAGCCCAACCCTGGCAAGCCCAGGGATCGCAGACTATATGCAGGCGAGTTTGAGGCCATCTGCAGGGCTACACAGTCACCCTATCTGGTCCCTGTGATGCACATCGCCATGGAGACAGCCATGCGGCTGGGTGAAATCGTCTCGTTGCAATGGCAGCTCATTGACCTGAAGCATGGAGTGGCCAAACTCATTAACACCAAGAATGGAGACACTCGACATGTACCCTTGAGCAGAACAGCGAGGTCAACCATCCAGACTCTCCCCTGTCAGCATCCCCAGGGCTTGCTATTTGACATCATACCCCATGCCATAACGGTAGCCTTCAGACGGTCGGTCAAACGTGCAAGACTGGCTTATGAAGCATCCTGCATGGAAAATAAAGTTGAGCCCGAGCCTCGTTATCTGGTTGACTTACACTTCCACGATCTACGACATGAAGCTGTGTCCAGACTCTTCGAAAAGGGGTTAAACGTGATGGAGACAGCAACAGTCAGTGGTCATAAAACATTGCAAATGCTGAAGCGATACACGCACTTGAATGCAAAAATCCTTGCTGAAAAAATTATATGATACCTATTCGCTGATGCATAAAACCTGATACTAATCAAACTAAGGAGGTGTTTAATGGAAATTTTCGAGATTTGGTACTCGGCTTTAATGTGCATAACTTTCATTTATAGTTCTTTTGTTTTCGGAAGAAACAGGGGGCTAAACGAAGTCGTTAAAAACATTGAAAGAATAAGGCAAAAATCAAACCAGTTAAATGAAACCAATAACACTCGGTACCTGCCGGATGTTGTTGGAATAAAGGAAAAAATATCGTTATCTTCCTATCTATTTTTTCTTTCCGCAGCTATGTTTGCCTGGGTGGTTTGGGCTGATCCAATAATTGGCATTTACTTGGGGCTTTTGCTTTGGTTTCCTGTGGCTGCGGCAATGGAGTGGGGGTATATGCAGTCAAAGCAAATTTGTAAAATAATTATTGCCGATCAATATGTAAGGTTTATTAACTATCTTGGTCACAATGAAATAGTGTCCGCCTTGGAAAATGAGATTTTAATCAGTTACGTCTTTCTTCAGGCAGATATTTGTGGAGTGACAAATGAGTTGCCGCGTTATCAGAAACAGGACCACAAATTTGATGAGTATGAATTTTGAAAATAATTTGATATTACAATTCAAAAAAATACAAGTTTAACCTAATTGTTTGGATTAGTCTGTTGGTATTGCAAATTATTGGGGGATGTCAGGCACATGCCAGAAGCGAATAATCTTGACGAACTATTAAAGTCAGCTGGTATGTTTGACGTCCACAGGTGGTCGGACTACCCAGAAATCAAAGCCATTGTAGATGATCTGTTTCAAGAGATAATTCAGTATCGCAAGCAGCGCAATCCAAAATCCCGTGTGCGCGGTGACATTAAAATCAAGAAGCACCTTCGCATACTGCTCATTGATCTTTATGTGTCAAGCCGTGGCCTGAATCCTTGGCGATCCATCTC
>DAOQBX010000321.1:0-2904 GCA_035340155.1 Anaerolineales bacterium
TTATTCTTCCTGGCTCTCATCCCTGGGGTGCTTTCGCGGTTTGGGCGGTTCGATCACCACATGCTTTCCAAGGGCAATATCGAGCACATCGTCCATGTGTTTGACCGGGATGATCTTGAGTTCAGACTTGGCGGTCTTGGGGAGTTCCACCAGGTCTTTCATGTTCTTCTCCGGCAGCATGACCGTCTTCAACCCGGCGCGATGTGCAGCCAGGACCTTCTCGCGCACGCCGCCGATAGGCAGCACCCGTCCGCGCAAGGTGATCTCACCGGTCATGCCGACATGCTTGAACACCGGTCGCCCCGTCAATGCGGAGATGATGGCGGTAGCCATGGTGATGCCCGCGGAAGGACCGTCCTTGGGGATGCCGCCTTCGGGCATGTGGATGTGGATATCGAAACGTTCGAAGATATCCATATCGATCTTCAAGGCCGCCGAGCGGGACTTGATGTAGGTCATGGCTGCCTGCGCAGATTCCTGCATCACCTCACCCATCTGACCGGTCATTTGCAGGCCGCCTTTTCCTTCGATGATGGCAACCTCCACCGGCATGATCTCGCCGCCGGTTTCCGTCCAGGCCAGACTGGTGGCCACGCCAACCTCGTCCTGCCGTTCGGCCTCCGAGGGAAAGACCTGCTGCGGGCCCAATAACTTTTCGATCATCTCCGCGGAGACCGAGGTCGGGTATTTCTTTCCTTCCGCTTTCATGCGCGCCACCTTGCGGCACACACGACTGATCTCGCGTTCCAATCCGCGCACACCGGCTTCATAAGTGTACTCACGGATGACACGTTGCAGCGCGGCAGGCTCAAGGACCAGGCCAAGACTCTCGATGCCGTTCTCTTCGATCTGGCGCGGAATGAGATAGCGGTTGGCGATCTCGATCTTTTCCTCTTCGATGTAACCGGGGAACTCGATCACTTCCATGCGGTCGAGCAGTGGCGGCGGGATGGTCCCCAGTGAATTGGCCGTGGTCACGAACATAACCTTGGAAAGATCGAAGGGTAATTCAAGGTAGTGATCGCTAAAGGAGTGGTTCTGTTCCGGGTCCAGCACTTCAAGCATCGCCGAAGCCGGATCGCCGCGAAAATCGGAATAAAGTTTGTCGATCTCGTCCAGCATGAAGAGCGGATTGGATGTACCTGCCCGCTTCATGGTCTGGATGATGCGACCGGGCAGCGCGCCAATATAAGTACGGCGATGCCCACGGATCTCGGCT
This sequence comes from Anaerolineales bacterium, assembly GCA_035340155.1. Taxonomy (GTDB): domain Bacteria; phylum Chloroflexota; class Anaerolineae; order Anaerolineales; family Villigracilaceae; genus Villigracilis. The sequence goes on from DAOQBX010000321.1 coordinate 1,220, forward strand.
TCGTCGCGCACGCCGCCGAGGGATACGCGCACGAACTTGCGGCCCAGCGCGTCGGCAATGGAACGACCGAGCGAGGTCTTGCCCACACCGGGCGGGCCGACGAAGCACAGGATCGGCTGGCGTTCCTTTTTGGGTTTGAGCGAACGAACCGCAATGTATTCAAGGATGCGTTCCTTGGCCTTCTTCAACCCGAAGTGGTCGCGCTCCAGGATCTTTGCCGCGTTCTTCACATCAAGGTTATCGGCTGTTGGGTTATTCCAAGGCAGGTCGAGGATCCAATCCACATAGGTGCGGATGATGCCAACCTCCGGCGCCATGGGCGGCATCTGGTTCAGGCGCTCCACTTCCTTAAGCGCCACCTTCTTCACCTCTTCCGGCAACACCGCAGCATCGACCTTTTTCTTCAGGTCAAGCGCATCGCGGGTGAAGATATCGCCTTCGCCCAATTCGTTCTGGATCTGCTTCATCTGTTCGCGCAGGTAGAACTCGCGCTGGCTTTTATCCACTTCGCTTTGCACGCGGGAATGGATCTCGTCTTCCAGTTCGAGCACGTCCACTTCCTGGGCCAGCAGGTTGTTCAATTGCGTCAGGCGCGCCTTGGGGTCGAGCAGCAGCAACAGGCGTAATTTTGCTTCGTAGGTCAGCGCCAAAGACGTGGCGATCATATCCGCCAGCCAGCCGGGTTCGGCGATGTTCAAAGCAAAGACATGCGACTCTTCGGGGATCGAGCGGTCCAACTGGATGCAGCGCTCGAACAGGTTCAGCGCCGAGCGCATCAGGGCCTGGGTCTGGCGATCCGCTGTTGAAGATTCATGGATGATGCGCGCGCGCACTTTGATGTACGGCTTGACGCGCACGAACTCCACGATCTCCACCCGGCGACGTCCTTGCACCAGGGCCGAGCGCGAACCATCGGGCATGTTCAAGAGGCGGCCGACCGCCATCTCCACGCCAATGGGCAGGAAGTCCTCCGGGCCGGGTTCATCCACATCCGGGTCGCGCTGGGTCAGGCCGATCACGGTCTGTTCCTTAGACTGCGCATCTTCCAACGCCAGCAGGGATGTTTCGCGTCCGACAAAGATCGGCGAGACCATGCGCGGGAAGATGACGATGTCACGCAGCGGCAGAACCACCGCTTCGATCAGCCCATCGGCCTTCGGCTCCAGGTTCGGGATGCGGTACAGTTCCTCCGTCCGCTGTGAAAGCGTCAGGTCGAAATTATCTTCTTCTTCAGTCCAGTTTGGTTGGCTCATTCAAAAACTTCCATTCTCTCATCACTTCCGCGGTCACGAACATCGAACCGGCGGATAACACAATGCTACCATCTTTTGACGACAATTCCAGCGCGCGCCGCAAGGCTTCTTTGACCGGGACCACCGCTTCAGACTCCACTCCGGCCTGACCAGCCAGCCCCTGAATATGCTCCACGCTGAGAGCCCTGGGATGATCGGCCCGCGTGACGATCAACTTCCGGACCTTCGTTTTCATCTCCGCGAACATGCCGGGGATGTTCTTATCCTCGGACGCGCCAAAGATGAGATAGACCTCTTTACCGGGGAAATACTCTTCCAACGTCTCACGCAACTTCTCAAACGAATCCTGATTATGCGCCGAGTCAAAAATCACCGGCGGTTCGACCCTTGCCACCTCAAAGCGGGCGCGCCATTGTACCTGAGAAAAGCCGG
>DAOQBX010000322.1:0-2899 GCA_035340155.1 Anaerolineales bacterium
TCGCGAAGGCGGTTTGACCGTCGGCGCTGGTGTCGTTACCAAGATCATCGAGTAAAGTGGAGAATCATGGCTAAGCAGAAAATTCGTATCCGTCTGAAAGCGTATGATCATCGCGTACTCGACCAGTCCGCGAAACGCATTGTGGAAACCGCCGAGCGCACTGGCGCACATGTTGTAGGCCCCGTACCCTTGCCAAGCAAGACAGAACGCTATACAATACGGCGCTCGACTTTCATCGACAAGGATTCTCATGAGCATTTTGAGATCCGCACCCATAACCGCCTGATCGATGTTCTTGATCCCGATTCCAAGACCATCGACATGTTGATGCGCTTAAACCTGCCCGCAGGTGTCGATATCGAGATCAAAATCTAGTTTGTGAATTATCCGCAGGTTACTGCGGTTCATTCGAGACAGCGCAAGAGCAGGTCTGCGTGTGGAACCGACAAAACACGCTTCGCACCAGACCTACTGACTTCGCTGCACGGAGATGATGCGGCTGATGCCCCAGCTGGCAGTCTCGTCAATAAATTCTAAAGGAGAAAATTGAGCATGATAAAAGGGCTGATTGGACGGAAGATCGGCATGACCCAGATCTTCGATGAGCAAGGCGTTGCCTATGCGGTAACCCTCATCGAAGCTGGGCCATGTTACGTTACCCAGGTTCGCTCGTCCGAAAAGGAAGGGTATTCCGCCGTGCAACTGGGTTTTGGCGAAGTTAATCCCAAACGCCTCAGCAATGGCCAGATGGGACACTTGAAGGCCAGTGAGATTCCCCCTCTGCGTTATTTGCGCGAATTTCGCGCCAAGGAACATGGTTTGAATATCGGAGACAAAGTGACCGTCTCTGACGCGTTCGTTGTGGGTGAACGCGTGGACGTGATCGGTATCAGCAAAGGTAAAGGCTTTGCAGGTGGCGTGAAGCGTTATCACTTCCATGGTATGAATGCCACTCACGGTACATCCGATCGTAACCGCGCACCCGGTTCACGCGGCTCCGGCACCACGCCGGGGCGTGTGTATAAAGGTGCCCGCGGCGCTGGTCATATGGGTGTGGATCGTGTTACCGCGCAGAACATCAAGGTGGTGATGGTGGATGCCGAGCGCAACCTGATCGCCATCAATGGTGCGGTTCCCGGCGGCAAGGGAAGTCTCGTCATGATCAAGGAGTCGCGCAAGCAGTAGGCGCGCAGGAAACGGGAGCCAGATTAACCATGAAAGTAGATGTTCTTGATTTGAAGGGCAATAAGGTCCGCGAAGTTGAACTTCCCGCCGGACTCTTCGAAGCCCCTGTAAATGTTGATTTGATGCACCAGGCTTACGTTCGCCAGATGGCGAATGCCCGCCTCGGCACCCACGATACGAAAGTTCGTTCCGAGGTGGCTGGCGGCGGTAAGAAGCCGTGGAAGCAGAAGGGGACCGGCCGTGCCCGTCAGGGGTCTAGGCGTGCAGCACAGTGGGTTGGTGGTGGTCGTATTCACACCCCCCATCCGCGTAGCTACGAGCAGCGCATGCCCAAGAAAATGCGCCAGGCCGCACTTCGTTCCGCATTATCTGTCAAGGCGGCGGAAGCCTCGATTGTGGTCGTCGATGAATTGAATATCGAAGAGCCCAAGACCCGCCTGATGGTAGAGGCCCTGGTCAAACTGGTCGGTGAATCTACCGCGCTGGTTTTGATGCCTGCCAAGGACCAAAACTACGATACTGTAATGCGCTCTGCCAACAACATTGACAATGCCAAGGTGCTGCTTGCCAGCTACCTGAACATTCGCGATGTAATGAATTTTGAAAAGGTCGTCCTGCCCGTCAAGACGATCGACGCGCTGGTTGCGCATTTTGGATAGGAGCGAGACATGACGAACTTATATGATGTCCTCGTCCGCCCGATGGTCACTGAGAAATCCAGCTTCCAGTCCGGTAAGTTGGGTCAGTATGTTTTCGTTGTGAAAAGCAACGCGACCCGCACCGCGGTGAAGGACGCAATTGAAACCTTGTTCGATGTCACCGTTGCCCGTGTGAACATCCTCAACGCCCCTGGAAAGCGCGGACGCCGCGGTCGATCCCGTCAGGTGGTCATCCGCCGCGCAGCTTTCAAGAAGGCGATCATTACCCTAGCCGAGGGCAGCAAGCCCCTCGAGATCTTTGAAGGGGTGCAGTAATGGCTGTCAAGAAGTACAAACCCATAACCCCCGGCATGCGTGACATGACCGGTTATACCTTTGAGGAGATCACAAAGAGCACTCCTGAACGCTCCTTGTTGGTGATTAAGAAGAACAGCGGCGGCCGCAATGCCCATGGTCGTGTGACTGTCCGCCATCGCGGCGGTGGCGCGCGCCGTTACGTTCGCGTGGTGGATTTCAAGCGCGAAAAGCATGGCATCCCGGCGAAGGTTGCTGCGATCGAATATGATCCCAACCGCACTGCCCGCCTGGCCCTCCTCTTTTACGCGGATGGCGAGAAGCGCTACATCGTTGCCCCGTTGGATGTGAAAGTGGGTGACACGATCATGTCCGGCCCCACCGCTGAAATTCGCTCCGGAAATTCCCTACCCATCAGCAACATTCCGGTCGGTACCCTGATCCACAATATCGAGATGAAACCCGGTAAGGGCGGACAGCTTGTCCGTTCGGCAGGCGGCGCAGCGCAATTGCTGGCTAAAGAAGGCGATTTTGCCCAGATCCGCATGCCTTCTGGCGAAGTGCGCCTGATCTATCAGGTTTGCTACGCCACCATTGGCCAGGTTGGCAACCTTGACCACGGCAACGTCAAGTTGGGCAAGGCTGGTCGCAAACGTCACCTTGGCATTCGCCCCACCGTTCGCGGTACTGCAATGAGCCCGCGCGACCATCCACATGGCGGTGGTGAAGGCCGCCAGCCTGTCGGCCTGCCGGGTCCGAAA
>DAOQBX010000323.1:0-2896 GCA_035340155.1 Anaerolineales bacterium
AGACTGTGTCCAGATCGGGCGATATGGACATTCCCAAGTGCTCAAAGTCATCACCAGTATTGACAATGATGGTCAGGTCTTTGGGCGGCAATATCTGGGCCAGGCCGTGGGCCAGTTTCGCGCCGCCGACCCCGCCTGCAAGGGCGATGATTTTCATGAAGTGGAAATCTCCTGTCCTTGAAACATAACGATCTCTTCCAATCTTTTTCTTTCTCTTAAAGCAGGATTCTCCGCGGCATACCCGATCAGGAACATGGCTTGCGGTTCCCAAGTTTGAGGGATATTTAACGTGTCTTGCACGATTTTTTGCGCGAAGATGGGACTGCAAACCCACACCCCACCCAGGCCTTCAGCGTGTGCTGCGAGCAGTAACTGCATCCCGGCGTTGGCCGCGGATTGTATCGCGATAATGCGTTCTGCTTGTTTGCGTTGCGGGTCGGGGTAGGCATCCATTTCGGTCATATCGACGCAGAGCAGGACAACAACAGGTGCGCCGGTGATCCGTTCCTGCGAGCGGTGAACGCGTTTGACAACTTCCTCGGACGGCAGGCCATCCTTTTCCAGGTCGCGTTGAAACTCCTCCCCCATGGAGTTGGAAAGTCTCTCCTTGGCGCGAGGGTCTGTCAGCACAATAAAGCGCCAGGGCTGTCGGTTATGGGCAGAAGGGGCGAAGGTGGCAGTGTGGAGAATGTCCCTGAGGACAGAATCAGGCACCGGGTCCGGTCTGAAGCGGCGAACCGAGCGACGGGAGCGCAGGAAATCGCGCAGGCTAGTGTTCGTCAAAGGAAGTCGGTTGGATCTTGAAGATGATCCGCTTTTGGCCTTCACGGTAGGTCCAGGGTTTTCCATCATAGGTCAGCGAAAGCTTGTTGATGTGTTCATCGGCACTTTCTGTGGTGGTGGCCACGACCTTGCCGCGCAAGCCAAGATAACGATAGGGATCCTGCGGATCCTGGATCACCATGGCAATGCTGTTCGGACGTTCTTTCATATTGCGGTCTTTCGCACGGCCTTCGTTGGTATTAATGAGAATGTATTCACCATCTGCTTCGAACCAAACCGGCGTGACTTGAGGCGTGCCCTTTGCGCTGACGGTAGCCAGAAAGACGAAGGCCTTGCCGTCATTATTTAAAAGGTCTTTATATTTTTCAGGAAAGTTCATGGGCCTCCAATGAGTTTTTGATGAAAAGGTAACGCATGCCCTCGGTGTTAAAGTTGAGGATGGTGTTAATATCCTCTTCTGTACAGCCGAGCAGGAGTTTGATCTCCGCGTCGCGTTTGTTTATATCAAAGGTGCATAAGATTCCCGTTAGCGTTCGCTTTGAAAGCGATCCCAGCCATATATTAATACCTCCGCCATCAGAGGCGGAGGTATTTTCAAGATAACCGTAATCCAGCGGGTAGATGAGATCGGGCCAGTTGGGATGAGGCTGCCCTTTTGGGCGGTCTATTGTGATGAGGCCGGTCTTTGCCAAACGAGACATTTCCACCCAATACAATCTCTCCTGGTCTGATGTCATCGGAACATATCCAATTCTTTGGGGCGAATGAGTTCCTTGAGCGACCCCTCGCCGAGCGGGTAGGGGAAGCCGCGCACATGCACAACGGGAGTCCCTTCGGCTGCCTGTCCCATAACAAGCGACGCAGCGGCGGCGAGTTCGTCAGCTACGGCAACAATAGTGGCCTTGAGGGTATAGCCAAAAAGGTCCTGCCAGCCGCGTTCGTCCACCAGGGCGGGGATACCGCTCAAACCGATGCAGACGCCGACCGTGCCGTTCCGCCATGCACGCCCGTGAGAGTCGATGATCATTACGCCGATGGATCTGCCGGCCTTGCTTTTGATCTCTTCGCGCAAGTTGCGTGCCGAAACATCAGGATCCTGGGGCAGTAGGAGAACATAGTCTTCGCTTGAATCCCCTTCACCCTTGACGTTGGAGTGATCGATCCCTGCATTGGCGCAAACGAACCCCAATTTGTGTTCCACCACTATGACACCTTTGCGGACGCGCAATACTTCGTTGCTTTCCTGCAGCATCAATTCCACCAGGCGTGGATCTTTATCCGCCTGCTCGCCGATCTCTACTGCGCGTAGACTTGGCTGGACGCTAGCCAGATTGACCATGCGCCCCTCGGTCTTGCTGATGATCTTTTGGGCGAGGACGAGGATATCCTCGTTCTGTAATTCGATTTCCGCCGAGTGCAGGGAGTTAAGAAGAATATCCGCCAAGTTGTCGCCTCGGCGGATGAAAGGAATACCAGGTAATGTATTGAGAAGTAGTGACATGATGCGATGGTCTCGTGTGTGATGCGCACACATCACACACGAAGGTTTACTTCAGGGAGTTTTCGGCCCCTGTGATCTTGATGCCGGCATGGGTTGAACCATATTTTTTGTTGATGCCGATCAGCACACTGGTCAGGCCTTCAACGACAACAGAGTTCTCAATAGGCCCCGCGTCCCAGCCTTTCAGACCAGCTGCCTGCACCAGTTTAATGGTCTCGGCGCGCGCATCCTTGCTGGTGCCGGTGACCAGTACATCGCACTCGACATCGGCATCGTCCATGAGGTGTTCATGCGATATGTTCTGGAAGGCGGCGCAAACCTCCACGCCCTCGCCAACGATCTGCTTTGCCTCCTGCGCTGCCGACCCGGCGGTGGGCATTTGAACCGTGGCCACCTTGGGAGGGACCAGCGGCACAGTGACATCGATCAGGACCTTGCCTTGCAGGTCACCTTTGACGGACTTGAGAGTGTCACGATGTGCAGCATATGGAACGGTCAGGACGACAATATTCGCCACTTTCGCCGCCTCGGGGTTGCTCATCCCTGCGACGGAGGTTCCATCGCCGAGCATTTCCTGGATTTCCTTTGCTGCGGCAATGGCTTTTTCTTCTG
>DAOQBX010000324.1:0-2879 GCA_035340155.1 Anaerolineales bacterium
AAAAGAACGCCACAGAATTGCTGGAGAAAAGCCAGGCAAGCTTGGAATTGGCTCAATCTGCTGCGCGCCTGGGAAGTTGGGAATTGGATCCTGTTACAGGCACCGGTCTGACCTGGTCGCGGGAAATGTTCCACCTTTTCCAATTGGAGCCCGCCCATGGAGTTCCCCCTTTGCCGGAATTCATGGAAATGGTCCACCCGGACGACCGGCAATCATTGCTTGATGCTCAATCCCGCGCCATTGAACTCAATACTTATGTAGCGATCGAATATCGAGCCACCCCCAGAAATGGAAGCCTGCATTATTTTCAGGCAACCATCCTTCCATTAAAAGACATTCATGGAAATTTGATGTACATGTCCGGAACCGTGCTGGACATAACCACGCTCAAACAGGCGTATGAGTTACTGCGCGAAAGCGAGTCCAAGTACCGGTTACTGGCAGAAAACATTCTGGATGTGATCTGGATCCTGGATATTAAATCCTCCCGCTTCCTTTACGTCAGCCCATCCATTTTTCAACTACGCGGGTATACAGTGGAAGAGGTCATGGCACAGGAGTTTCTGCAGACGCTCACCCCGGCATCGGCCCAGATGGTCACAGAAATCATGTTCGCACGGATCGAAGAAGCCAAAAACGGTATCCTCAAAGCCTACGTGGATGAAATCGAACAGACCTGCAAGGATGGGTCAAACGTCTGGACAGAAACCACCACAAAGATCTTTATCAATCCGGAAAGTAGCCAAATGGAGGTCTATGGTGTCTCCCGGAATATCACCGAACGCAAGAAAGCCGAAGCCGCCATGCGTCAGATCGAGAAGCGGAACACGGCCCTGATCGAGCATGCGCCTGATGGCATTGCCTTGGTGGATTCCAACGGAGTTTTCATCTTCGCCAGCCCATCTGCGTACCGAATGTTCGGTTACAAGAGAGATGAACTGCTTGGAACCGTATCCCGAGAGAAGGTCCACCCGGATGATCTTCATTTGATCGAAGGGGTGCGCGGTATGCTATTGAGCGAACCAGACAAGCCGGCCAATTTTGAATACCGCTTCCAACACAAGGATGGCAGCTATCGCTGGATCGAAAGCATCTATACCAATATGTTCAACGAACCGAGCATAGGGGGGGTTGTCATTAACTTTAAAGATGTCACCGAGCGCAAACTGGCAGAGAGCGCTTTACGAAAGAGTGAGGAACGTTTTCACTCTCTGTTCGAAAACTCGCCCATCGCCGTTTGGGAGGAGGATTTCTCGCAGGCCCGCGAAGAGTTTGACCGGCTGCGCCTGGCCGGTGTAACGGACTTTAGAAAATACTGGCGCGAGCACCCCGCAGAACTCAACGCTCTACCCGGGCTGGTCAAGATCCTTGAGATCAACCAGGCCAGCGTCACCATGTTGGGTGCTGAGGATAAGCATCAGGTCATCCGCGATCTCCCCCATTATTTCACAGAAGAATCCATGAAAGTCTTCGAAGATGAGATGGTCTCCCTGGCCGAAGGGCAGACCTATTTCCGGGGGGAGGTTCCACTTAACAATATAAGGGGCGAACGCATCATCCTGGACCTGATCCTGAATGTGCAACCCGGATATGAGGAAACCCTCTCGCGGATTCTGGTGTCCTTCCAGGATATTACCGAGAGAAGGCACTCAGAGGAGTTAACCCGCCAGCAGAGTGAACAGATCCGGTTGTTGTATGAAGCGAGCCAGAAATTAAATCGCAGCCTTGATCTGAAAGACATCTACCAGACCATCAGCGACTTCATGTCGGTCATCGCTCCCAACGATACCATGTTCATTTCCGCCTTTGATCCGAAGACCCAGTTGATCACCTGCCGCGCCTACCAGCTGGACGGAAAATGGCTGGATGTCAGCGACTTTCCTGCCATTCCGTTGGAAGAGGAAGGACGCGGCACCCAAAGCCAGGTCATTCGTTCCGGGCATCCCATGCTGATCAGCGACTTCCAGAAATATATGAAGGAGGTTAGGACCTCCTATATCATTGACAGCGAAACGGGAGCGGTCTCTGATGAGGAAGTGCCGGAAGAGGAAGTTACAAGATCCGCACTGATCATTCCGCTTAAATCGGGCGGGGCTGTCACAGGCGTCTTACAGATCGCAAGTTACAAACCGGATTCGTATAACGAGAACCAGTTGCATTTGCTCGAAGCGCTGGCTCTGCACATCGCTTCTGCTGAACAGAATGCGCTGCTTTATGCACAGGTCCAAAATGAGCTGGGCGAACGCACGGCCGCAGAAGAGGCCCTTCGCAGAAGTGAAGCGCTGTTAACTGAGGCGCAGCGCATCGGGCGGATGGGATACATGGCCTGGGTCGCCCCGGAACCCACGCTGGTCTGTTCTGCAGAGGTCTATCATATCCTTGAACTTGCCGAAGAATCTGTCATTACACAAGACACCCTCGCCTCGATGATGTCTGTAAATGATCGTGATGCTCTACGTCAGATGGATATGGAGGCCTTCTCCCAGCATTCCAACCTGGATTATGAATACCAGGTCCGGCTGGAGAGCGGGCGGATTCGCTGGCTGCATCAAATGGGAAAGATCACATACGGCGAAGACGGCCAGCCCACGCGTATGATGGCCATCCTTCAGGATATTACCGAGCGCAAGCTGGTTGAAGAAGCTCTATACGATAGCGAAACCCGGGCTCAGGCCATGCTTAATGCGATCCCAGATATGATGTTCCGCCTGAACCGGGAGGGTGTGTTCCTGGATTACAAAGCGGATATTCACGATCTGTATACCCAACCCGAAGTCCTTCTGATCGGCCAAAAGCACAGGGACGTATTGCCGCCCGACCTCGTCGACCTGATCGAATTGAAGTCCCAAGCCGCATTGGAGACCGGAAAGTTACAGACC
>DAOQBX010000325.1:0-2863 GCA_035340155.1 Anaerolineales bacterium
ATACAAGCCGACCATACCCTTGTACACGTTCGAGCCGGTGTGGTCCATGCGATGATCGTGGAACCAGAAGAAGGTCTGCTTTTCATTGTCATCGCCACCTGCAGGCCAGTTAAGGTACAGATTATCGCACCAGGTCCCGGGTTCATACCCATGACCGATGGATTTCTTCATAGTGTAGTTCGGATTCCCATCGCTTTCCGGCGCGGTGTGCGCGTTGTGAAGATGCGTCAGGAAGGACCAGTCCGGCGCGCCAAAATCCTGGCGATCCAGGTTGTCGGGATTCTCATCCAGGTTGTTAACAAAACGGATAAGCGCAGGTTTGCCGTACTCGGCATTGATGCGCGGGCCGGGGAAGGTGCCGTTAAAACCATAGATGGTGCTCGCGGGCAGATTGCGGATCGTCCCCTCGGGGTATACATTTCCATCGCTATCGAACGAAACAGCCGTGTTTCCGTTGCTGTCGATGGGCAGCACCTGCGAGGTGGTGAAACTATGTGTGTTCACCTGAAGGTTGATCTTATACACCAAAGGCTCGGGATAGCCGATCTTGCTCGGCCAGATCTGGTGCGCATCCGAACCATAGGAATTCTGCTGACCATAGGCAGAACCGGGCGGGGTCTTCCAGGTATTTACTTCCGACTTGGGGGTCGGCGCCAGCGCCATGGGGATCGGAAGTTCATCCCGGAACGGGTCCAGGATCAGCGGGCTGGTCGGATACACCTCGGTATAAGGCCCCCCGGCCTTCGCGTTGGAGATCTTGTTCGCCAGACGTGCCCCCGAAAGCGCCACGGCCCCCGTTCCGATCAGGCCGACCTTCAAAAAATCGCGGCGGGAGAATGTGTTCTTATTGATGGTTGGGTTGGACATGTGAATACTCCTTACTGATGATCTCTTTCCAATGATTTGTTTTCTTCTTCGATGATTACAATAAGATTAATGGAGAAGCCCTTCTCCTCAAATGGGCAAAGGTAATTAACTTCCCCACTACTTTAGTCTTAAGACTTCAGACCTTGGTCAGACCACATTTGCGCATCCCCCAAAAAGACAGTAAGATTGGCGCGGCCAAACCATGCTTGAACTTTCCTCCACCCGCTTCGCATTTCTGGATATCGAAACCACCGGGCTTTCCCCTTGGTTCGGGGACCGCATCTGCCAGGTGGCCGTGATCGTCACCCAGGGCAAACGCATCCAACGAACCCTGGACCTGCTCCTAGACCCTGAGCGTGAACTTTCCCCGGCAGCGGTTCGCGTCAACGGCCTTGAAGAATCCGCTCTCAGCGGCAAGCCGCGCTTCGCCGATGCCGCCGACGAGATCGCAGACATCCTGAAAGACGCGGTGGTGGTCTGTCACAACGCCAAGTTCGATATCCAATTTCTCGACAACGAATACCGCAAACTCGGCCGCACCATCGAATTCCCCAACTTGATCGACACCCTGCTGTTGGCACGCGATCATTACGACCTGCCTTCCTACAGTCTTCGTCCCCTCGCAGGGGATTTTCACATCACGAACAACATCCAGGGCTCGCGTGCGCTGGCAGACGCCATCACCCTGAAGAACCTGTTCTTCGCCCTGGCCGATTCCCTCAAGACCGTGGACAAGTCGCTGGAAGACCTGATCGGGATCTACAATTCCCCCGCCTGGCCGCAGGAGGGCGTGTACCTGCCCACTGAACTGAGCGAAGCCATCCACAGCGGGCGGCGGCTCTTCATTCAGTATATGGATAAAGATGGAGAAACTTCCGAACGCTGGATCACCCCCAAAGATGTGATCGGCCTGTCAGATTATCTTTACCTGCAGGCCTTTTGCCACTCCCGCAACGCCGAGCGCACCTTCCGCCTCGACCGCATCGTGAGCGTGGAGCTGGAAGCGGAGAAATAAAAAGAGCAGGTGATACCTGCTCTTTTTATTTATGATTTTGTTTCTTTGGCGATTTGTGCCAGCGCGTTCTTGAAAGCCTCATAAGGCTGCGCGCCGACGATGGCATAGCGGTCATTGATCACATAGGTCGGCACGCCGGTCACTCCGATCCGTTGCGCCCACTGGACTTGCTCTGCAACCTCAGCAGTGTATTTGCCGCTCTCCACCACCTGCTGCATTTCTTCGGCATTCAAACCCGCTTCTTCAGCAGCAGACCGCAGCACGTCCCACTGGCTGATGTCCTGCCCTTCGGCATAGACCTTGCGGAAGACCACCCTGTGGAACTCATTGGCCTTGCCCTGCTCGCGGGCATACTCGGTGGCTTCGTGCGCCAGACGCGTATTGTAGATGCGCTCCGTGGATCTGAAATCCATGCCATACAAGTCTGCTATGGATTTCAGCCGTTCTTCCGAACCATTGGACCGGGCACGCTTGATGTAATCCGGCAGGTCCATGCCTTCAGGCGGGGTATCGGGACGCAGATAATACGGCCGCCATTCCAAGTCTACGTTATATTCAGTTTTGAGCCTCTCGACCACACCCTGGCCGACATAGCACCACGGTCAGATGTAATCAGAGAAGATGGTCAGTTTGAAATCCATGGACAGTCCTTAAATTGAGGAGTTATGAGGGGTCAGACTGTCGATCATGGTTAATTCTTACCCGGCAGTGTGCCTAATCATATGAATAGGAAGAGCAGGAGTAGTCGGTCCCTTCTGGGGTAGTGACAATGACAGGCCATTCTGTATCCGTGATCTTATAGGCGTCGATCTCATCGGAAACGGAGGTCAGGGCTTTTTCCGCGTTGTAGCGCGCGAAGTGGAAGGATTGCCAGGATCGGTCAAGTTCGTTCTGTCCGCGGGTGTAGCGGATACAGGCCAGCGCGGCGGCCACTTTCTGATGGATGGGGTCCGGCAAGGTCTGGGAATGAAGCGCATTCAC
>DAOQBX010000326.1:0-2856 GCA_035340155.1 Anaerolineales bacterium
CATCAAACCTGCGCTGTGGTTCTCGGAGGTCTTCGTCTCTCAGTGGATGGATAAAGGCTTCATTGACGGCATTCTCCATTTGTTTGGACCCGCTACCGGCGGAGTCGGGAGCGCCATCCGCAACTACTTCGACATCCCGTTCATCAATCGTTTCCTTGGGGATGGAACCGCCGATGCCACCTGGTGGGTCGGTAAGAATCTTCGCCCCATTCAAACGGGACGTATCCAGCAGTACCTCGTCCTTTCACTGATCGTCCTGTTCTTGGTGGGCGGCCTGTTGTATTACTTTTTGCTGGCATAGGAGCGCAAGATGGACTTTTTCAACACACATCTCCTTAGCCTGATCCTTTTCCTGCCGACTATTGCGGCATTGATCATGCTCTTCCTGCCAAGCGGTGAAACGAAACTCATGCGCTGGTTCGCCTTTGGCGCCAGCCTGATCCCCTTCGTGCTCACGCTTGTGCTTTGGAACAACTTTGACCTGAACGCCACCGGCTTCCAGTTCGAAGAAAAATATACCTGGTACGAAGCCATCAACGCGTCCTTCCATCTCGGTGTGGACGGCATCTCGCTCACGATGGTCTTGCTGACCACCTTCCTCACACCGCTTGCGATCCTCGCTTCGTTCAGCGTGACCGACCGCGTCAAGCCTTATATGATGCTCTTCCTGTTTCTCGAAACAGGCATGCTTGGCGTGTTCATGGCGCTTGACCTGTTGATCTTCTTCGTGTTCTGGGAGATCGGGCTCGTGCCGATGTACTTTCTCATCAACCAGTGGGGGAGCGCGAACCGGGACTACGCTTCACTCAAGTTCATGATCTACACCATGGGCGGATCGCTCGGCTTGCTGCTCGCGGTGCAGATGCTTGGCGTTCTCTTCGGGACCTATGACCTGGTGACCCTCTACCAGCAGTGGAATTCGCTGTCAGCGGATACTGCTCTCATGGGTATGACGGTTGGTACGGTCAAGACCATTGCCTTCTGGGCCTTCGCCATCGCTTTCGCGGTGAAGGTTCCGCTGTGGCCTTTCCACACCTGGCTGCCCGATGCGCATACCGAAGCCCCGACCGCCGGTTCGATGATCCTCGCGGGCGTGCTCCTTAAACTCGGCGCGTACGGTTTCATCCGTTTGGTGCTGCCGCTTTACCCTGTGGAGGCAAAGATCTTCGCAGGCGCGCTGGCTGTTCTCGCGGTGGGTGCCATTGTGTTCGGCGCCTTCGGCTCGCTTGGCCAGACGGACTTCAAACGTCTTGTGGCTTATTCTTCCGTCAATCACATGGGCTTTGTAGTGCTTGGCATCGCCGCGGCCGGACTCGCCGCCGGTACCGCCGATGCGCACATCGCCATGAATGGCGCGGTGCTGCAGATGTTCAATCACGGTCTTTCTGCGGCGGGAATGTTCTTCCTCGTCGGCGTGATCTATGAACGCACCCATACCCGCAACCTGAACGATTTCGGCGGCCTGTTCCCACTTGTGCCTGTGTACGGCGGTATCTTGATCTTCACCAGCATGGCTTCGCTCGGTCTGCCCGGCCTCAATGGCTTTGTGTCCGAGTTCATGGTGGTGCGGGGAGCCTACCCGGTCCTCAAGGTCTACACCGCCATCTCCATGCTCGGTCTGCTCTTCACGGGTGCCTACATCCTGAAGGGTATTATGAAAGTGCTGCACGGACCCTTGAACGAACACTGGGCCCAGGGCGAGCATAAACTGACCGAGATCAACACCCGCGAGATCCTTGTAATGGTCCCGCTGATGGCCTTGATCCTGGTCATCGGCATCTGGCCCGCCTGGATCCTGGAAGTCATCAACAAAGCCGTTGTGGCTTTGTTCTAAGAGGTGGATGATGAATTTTCCCATCCTGAGTGTCATCACATTCCTTCCCTTCGTCGCCGGGGTCATCATCCTGATGATGCCCGCCACGCGGAAGAATGAGACCCGCGCAGTGGCGCTGACAGCAGCCGTGATCGACTTGCTGCTCTCCGCCTGGGTCTATATCCAATACCTGCAAGGCCACATGACCGGTTACCAGTTCCTCGAGCAGCATAACTGGCTCCCGCAACTGGGCATCTCCCTGTTCTTCGGTGTGGACGGTATGAGCGCTCCGCTCGTCCTGCTGACCGGTATCGTCATGTTCACCGGCGTGCTCATTTCCTGGGGCAACGATGATCCGCACGTCATGGCTGGTATCCAGGATCGCCCGCGCGAATTCTTCGCCTTCCTGTTCCTGCTGGCAGGCGGCGTGTTCGGTGTGTTCGTCTCGCTCGACCTGTTCATGTTGTTCTTCTTCTATGAGATCGCCGTATTTCCGATGTACCTGCTCATCGCCATCTGGGGCTGGGTCAAGACCCGTGAATATGCTGCGATGAAACTAACTCTATACCTGTTCATTGGTTCGGTGGTCTCCCTCGTTGGCGCGCTGGCCATGTACTGGACCAACTATCAGAATACGGGCATCCTTTCTTTCAACATGCTCGAACTGGAAAAAGCCGGTTTTTCAGCCGCTTTCCAGAACATCTGGTTCCTGCCGGTCTTCCTCGGCTTTGCCGTTCTTGGCGGTATCTGGCCGTTCCATAACTGGTCGCCGGATGGACACGTGGCCGCGCCGACCGCCGTCTCCATGTTTCATGCGGGCGTGCTGATGAAACTTGGCGCGTTCGCTGCGTTGCGCGTGGGCGTCATGCTCCTGCCTGAAGGCGCGAAACACTGGGCCTGGCTCATCATGGGCTTTGCCGGTGTCGCAGTGGTGTACGGTGCGTACATCGCCTTCGTCCAGACCGACCTGAAATATATGATCGGTTTCTCGTCTGTGTCGCATATGGGTCTGGTGATGCTCGGCATCTCCACTCTAAACGCCA
>DAOQBX010000327.1:0-2852 GCA_035340155.1 Anaerolineales bacterium
GCCAAACCAGCCGATGAAATTCTGAGAGAGATCGGCGTACGGTTGCGCGAGCGGCGTGAGTTGATCAGCCTGACCTTCGATGAGGTGGAACGTCACACGCGTTTGCGCGCGGTTTTTGTTAAAGCGCTGGAAGAAGGTGCTTTTGATAAGTTGCCTTCGACCGTGCAGACTCGCGGCATGCTTGTGAATTATGCGACCTTCCTCGATCTCGATGTGGATGCGATCCTGCTGCGTTATGCCGATGCCTTGCAGGCGCGGCGACGTGAAAAATATGCCGAGACCCCGCGTGACCGAATCCAAACTCAGGTGCGCCCTTCCATGCCTTTCCTGCGCACTTTCCTTGCCGGTGATTTGATCTTCGGTGTGCTGATGATCGCGGCTCTGGCCGGGCTGGCGATCTGGGGCGTGGGGCGTGTGGTCAGTTTGCAGGGGGAGCAGGCCCAACCTACTGCACCTTCGATTGTGGATGTGCTCGGTGACCTGCCGCTGCCAACCGCTTCGCTGGCGTTGACTTCGCTGCCCTCTCTCGAACCCGGACTGGAAGTCCCGACTGTGGATGGAGGTTTGGCGCCCATCGTTGAAGATGGGACAACGACGCCCACACTAAACAATGTGACGGTCAGTGCCCTGGCGTTGGAACGCGTATTTGTAAGGATCTCTGTGGACGGCGAAGTGGCCTATGAAGGTCGTATGGCGCCGGGCGAGACTCAGGTATTCAACGCGGAAAATCAGGTGGTGATCCTCACCGGTGATGGTTCTGCATTGCGTATCACGTATAATGGGACAGACTTGGGCCTGATGGGTGGTGTGGGTGAGGTGGTCAGCCGGGTGTATTTGATCTCCGGCGTGGTGACGCCCACAGCCACCATTCCGCCAACGCCGACCAACACCCCGCTTACCACGCCGACCTTTACTCCAACATCCACCGCAACCCCCACGGCAACGGTCACACCGACGCCATGACCAGCTTATAGTTAGGAATAAACCACGTGTCTAAAAATTCTTTTCATTTGATCTCACTTGGCTGCGCAAAAAATACGGTCGACTCTGACTCCATGGCGCAGTTGCTTTTACGGGATGGATACCGCGCAGAGGACGATCCCTCCAAAGCCTCGGTGCTGATCGTCAACACCTGCGGATTCATTGGAACAGCCAAGGAAGAGTCTTATCAGGTGCTGGGCGACTTGGCACACTCGAAGAAGAAGAATCAAGTTCTCATTGCGGCAGGCTGCCTGACCCAGCGCTATGGTATGGAAGTGGCGCAGAAAGTCCCCGGTGTGGATGGCATCCTTGGCACACGCCGCTGGATGGATATCGTCCAGGTGGTCAACGAGACTCGCAAGGGAAAACACCCCGAACCGATCTATCATCTGCCAGATGCACCCACCGTTGGCGCGGACGAGAACGGCGCCTTGCGTGTCAGTGTGGCGGGCGCAAGCGCCTACCTCAAGATAGCAGATGGCTGCCGCCGTCCATGCGCGTTCTGCGCCATTCCACTTATCAAAGGTACGGCAGTCTCCCGCCCGGTGGATTCGATCATTCATGAAGCGCGGGCCTTGCGTGACGCCGGGGTGCGTGAGTTGATCCTTATCGCGCAAGATTCCACCGATTACGGCCATGACCTTGGCCTGAAGGATGGACTGGCCGTTCTGCTCGAGCAGTTGACCGACTCTGTTCCGGATATGGACTGGATCCGCATCATGTATGCCTATCCGGGTTACGTTACCGACCGTCTGATCGAAGTTATGGCGACCCGCAAACAGGTGCTGCCCTACCTCGATATCCCGCTCCAGCACGCGCACCCGAAGACCCTCTATCGCATGAAGCGGCCCTCCAATATGGAATGGGTTCATAAGACATTGGGGAAGATGCGCAACGCCATGAAAGATATCGCCATCCGCACCACGTTCATTGTCGGATACCCTGGCGAGACCGATGAAGAATTCCAGGCCTTGTACGATTTCGTGAAGGAAACCCGCTTCGACCGGGTCGGGGCATTTCAATTCTCCTTTGAGCCTGAGACAACCTCCACGCCTCTGGGCGACCCGGTCCCTGCTGAGGTGAAGCAGGAACGCTATGGAAGGTTGATGGAATTGCAGCAGACCATCTCGCTGCAAGTAAATCAATCTTATGTCGGCAAGACGCTGAATGTGCTGGTGGAAGGCTATGACAATGGCATCTCGGTGGGGCGATCCTATCGTGATGCACCGGAGGTCGACGGCCTGGTCCTGATCGAAGGGAAAGCAAAGGTGGGAGAGATCGTCCCTGTGCGCGTGACAGGCGCAATGGCCTATGACTTGACAGGTACGCTAGTTGAAAAGCCAGGTTTGATCCGTTTGTAATATGAATCAAAAAGGCCGCTGCTTATTTTTTGCAGCGGCCTTTTTTTGTTTACGAAACCCGCGCCAGGGCGGTGGCCCCCAGGATCAATGCGGAAAGGATCAAGTTCAGGCGTAGGATGCGCGTTTCCCTTTTTTGTAATCGGATAAGTTCGCTTTCGTTCGCCTTTTCCTTTTTCATTAGTGTGCGCTGGATCGCGGGCAGCACCTCCCAGGTTTGGATGGCGCTGACGATCACCATGCCAACTGCGAGTCCATGTTTGACCAGGATGGCCAATGACCATTGGGTGCTGACGGAAAGGAAGCCGTCATAGTGCGGGCTGGTGCTGAGTTGGAAGAGCCCGGTCACCAACAGCAGACCCATGCAGAACCAGGCCAACGGCTCCAGCCGTTTTTGCAGGGCGGAGATAAAGCTTAATTGGTCGGCCGGTTTCAAGGTCCGGGTGGAGGCGGGCAGCACGAGGAAGTTGATTGCCGCAAGGCTTCCGATCCAGGTCACGGTTGCGAGCATGT